>NZ_FQXR01000004.1:78482-327255 GCF_900130025.1 Sporanaerobacter acetigenes DSM 13106
ATTTTGTCTCTGCACTGTTGGACTTTACTTCTTCCCTAAGTGATTTCAATTCTGCACTGTTAGATTGTAATTCAACTAATATGCTTTCTAGCAAATCTCTATCTGTCATTTGATTTTCCCCCCCAACTCACCATTTGTATTTTATTTATATTATTATATCATATTTAAGGTTTTCTTATTTATTTTTTTAACATACCATCCAATACTGTGCGACAGTGAGACTGCTGTCCCCTACTGTCGCATTTTAGCTGTCTCTCAGTGCTCTAGCTATTGTATCTTTACTTATTCCTATAATATTTGACATTTGTCTTGTTGATAAATTGACATTAGCATCTATTTCTCTTATTATTCTAGTTCGAATTTTCTTATCCTTTAATTCAGGCAAGTCTTCTAGTGTTAATTTGTAGCTTTTAAGTATTTGTTCAATTTTTTCTACTTGAAACTTTTCTACATCTTCTTCCTTTTCTTCTGCATCTTCTAAATCCATAAAAACTTTTTCACAGTCTAGCGCAGAAAATTTTTGAAATTCTTTTATGGCCCTAGACTTGTTTTCTGAAAAAATATTTAGTATGAATTCCGTTGATATGATTTCGTCTTCATTGTTAAGTTTGCCAATATAGGCGTTGTAGCTGCTCCATTCATAATCTGATGGTTCTTCTACAATAAGAGCTTTTATTGGATTGTTGTGTATGTATCTTATACAGGCCAATAGATAATCTTCGGATTCAATCCTTTCGCTTCTAAATCTATCTTGAAACAAATGTCCTACCCTTTCATACTTTTTGTTAAAATAGTATGAATAGCTAATACATATTCTTTTCATGGTTCTGGATATTGGATCTCTTTCTTCTTTTATTAGCAAATGCACATGGTTGTCCATTATGCAGTAACCATATAATGTATATTCCCCTTCTGAATTCATGTTCCCCAATATCTCTAGAAATTTCGCTTTGTCATCATGATTTAGGAATATATTCATTCTATTGACACCTCTTAGCATGACATGATATATTCCTGTGTTGGCCATGACTCGTGGCAATCTAGGCATGACAATTCACACTCCCTGATAAATATATATTTATTATATCCAATTTTCCCCTAAGTTTCACTAAGAAAATACCATTTATGTAAAAATTGCGACAGCGAGAACCGTCCCCGCTGTCGCAACCTGCCGTCCCCTACTGTCGCAATTCGTCTGTGTAAAAGCCATATACTCCATTTTGTTCAAGTTTCTTTTTAGTTTTTTTGTCATTTATAGTATGAGTATAAGTAAGAATTCCTTCCTTTTTTAAGAGATTTGGAAGAGTCCCTTCTGCTCTCTTTTCTGGCATCGTTATAGCAAATAGTTCATTTTCTCTCGCAAATTCTAATATTTCTTCATCTGAAACTTTGCTAGATAGATATAGTGTATATATTATGTTTTTATATCCCATATTGGCAATAGGTTCATATTCCTCCATATGATATATTTGAGGAATAATTCTATCTTGAATATGTGGATATTCTTCTTTTAATATTCGAAGCCCCTCTACATTATCTCCCTTTATATCAGTGACTATATAAGCATCGGGATGTTTTTCCATCCACTCTGCCAAAATATCTGGTGTCAGTTGTTGCCATCCATGAATCATTTTGAAATTGGCAAATTCATCATAAGAATATTGTTTTACAGGAACATTGAAAAATTTGTTTACAAATCCATCCCAACTGTGGAGACAAACCAATTTGTTGTCCGTAGTCCAAATAAAGTCTACTTCTAGAAGCCTAAGCCCTTTCTTATAGCTTTTATCTAGGGATTCTCTTGAATTTGTATAGGTAAGACCTCTAATTTTCCCTCCTGCATGAGCTACTAATTTGGTAGAATCCTTTCCCGATAAATGCGACAGAGAGAACCGTCCCCCTTGTCGCAAAACATAGTTGGATTTATTTATTTCTTCTATGGCTCTATTGTAGTTTTCTTTGCATTTTTCCAAATCTACTGGTTCTCTTGTGTCTAGGTAATAGGCACGACTGTGCTTGTACACTCCATCTCTAGACATGACAAATACCTTTTCATTATCTATAAAGGAACCTTTGAGCATATAAGTCTGTTGTGCTACAAAGCTATCTTCTGTATTCAATATGTCTTTTCCGAACATAACTCCCTTTTCATTTTTAACTCCCATGATATTCAGTATTGTTGGAAGAAAGTCTAATTGACAGCTGACCTTTGATACAGTTTCGTTTATCTCTTCTCCAGGTACATGAATGATAAGAGGTATATTCATCATGGAATCATAGTCATATTGATATCCTAGATAATCTGTCATTATTTTTTCATTTGCCTCATCCATACTGGATAATGCAAAATGATCTCCATATATTGCTATAACTGTATCATCATATAGTCCTTCTTTTTTTAAATCTTCTATGAACTCTCCTATGGCTTCGTCTGTATAATGTATGGCTTGAAGATAATTGCCAAACATGGTGTCTTTGTGTTCTGGTCTTAATTTTATTACATGATATTTTTCAGGCATAGTAAATGGCGTATGGCTAGATAATGTAATCATGAATGCATGAAATGGCTTTTCCATTTCCTTTAAATAAGGCAGGGATTGTTTGAAAAAGTCTTTATCATTTAATCCTAGAGCTATAACCTCTCCTACATTGTAATTCTCTTCGCTTATGAATCTTTCAAACCCTTGATTTGGATAGGCCGCACTTCTATTCCAAAATTCAGGCTTGTATCCATGAAGGACCCAAGAAGTATACCCATTGTCCCTAAGTATCCAAGGAAGTCCGCAAAAAGTAATGTCTTGATATTGAGTATAGGTAGGATCTTCCATAGATGGATACAAAGAATTGTTTGACACGAATTCTGCATCGGATGTGTTTCCTCTACCTAGAAGTTGATAATATCTATCGAAATAAATACTGCTATTATCTTTTATAAAGGAATTCAAATTTGGTGTGACTTCTTGTCCATCATAATATTCATTGATAACAAAGTTCTGTAATCCTTCTACTTGAATAACTAGGAGATTTTTACCCTTTCCTATACCAGTTAATTTTCCATTATCAACCATGGCCCTTTTTCTTAAATGGGCTAAATCTTCTTCTGTAAATTCCCCTTCTCCTTTGGCATCTTCACTTTTAAATAAACTGACAAAATCCTTAGCATGATAAGTGAAAAGTTCTTGTCTTCCAAGTACCGTTCCATATCCCCCAACGCTTAAAACAGTTATGACTATGGCTAATGTCAAAGCCAATAGGGAAGGAACGCCAATTCTAATCTTTTTTTCATACACTTTTGCACTTTTTTTGATTTTCTTCTTTTTCTTGCTTGAATATACACATAAAAATGGTATATCAACCAAGAACAGTAAATGTAGTGGATTTATAACAGCCCTCACACTATCCCCTACTTGAGCTACTGAACCAAGTTGTTTCAGCATTATGAGAGAGGGCAAGTTGTTGAAATAATGATAATACACTGCATCAGCAAACATAATAGCCGACATGATATTGTAGAAGGAAAAAGCTATTGATTGCTTTTTCTTATTTCTACTAAAATATATAAGTGTAAAAGCAAAAAGTGCGAAAAGAGCACTTACTGTAAATATTATGGCTTGATTATACTGTATTCCAGTCATTTTTATGAATAAGATTATTTTTAAAATAAACAATATAGTTAAAACCATTTTTTAACCTCCATTAGTTGCGCTGCCGCAGGGACATTTCATGTCCCCCTGGCGGCGATTTTGCGACAGCGAGAACCGTCCCTGCTGTCGCATTGATAATCGTTCTCACATCTTCTATATTACAACAAAAAAAATGTCAATTCAAGAACAATCCTTAATTTGTTTCTACTGTTGCATTAGTCCGTACTTTATTTTGATTCTATCGAGCTTTTCAAGCATAGGTTGGGATAATATGTATAAGAAGAATACTGTGGCAATTGCATGGACTATATTGAACCAAAATCCTGAAATATAAGTTGCTAATAGTGCTTTCCATGAAAATTTTGATGTGAACATTAGAAGGCTGCCAATATCAATAATTCCTCCATATATAAAAAACGTTGACAACCCTCCATAAACACATAAGGATAATCTAGTCTTTTTTAAGATTCCCTTTTGAAATAATATACCTGCTAAAAATCCAATTATGCCAAAACAAAACATTTGCCATGGTGTCCAAGGCCCTTGTCCAAAGAAAAAGTTGGATACAAAGCCTGTTAATGCTCCTACTAAAAACCCTGATTCTGGTCCTAATGATACTCCAGTAATAATGACAATAGCCACAACAGGCTTAAACTGAGGTAGCATAAAAAATGCTCCTCTGCCTGCTACTGCAATAGCAGTTAATACAGCAATAAGAACTAATTCTCTGGCCTGTGGTTTTCGCTTTTCAAATATCATAGCAAATGGAATCATAGTATAAATGATTATTAAAAGACTGATAAAATAATATTTTCTATCATCTAAAAAAAATACTCCAAAAAAAATAGTCAGTGGTATAGCTATTAAAATAATTATGGCTGAAACTAAAGTTCTACGACTTAAAGAATTGTCCTTTAACTGTTTTGTTGACATAATTCAATCACATCCTCTATGGTTACTGCCTTTGGATTGATATGACGAGCAATACGATTTGCAGATGTAGTATAAAAGCTATTACCAGCAAAAAATTCCTTTGTAGGTTTAGAGCTTATTATACTTCCATCAAAAACCATAGCACAAGTATCTCCATGTTTAGCACAAAACTCTATATCATGAGATACCATTACAACAGTAACTCCTTTATATGTTAAAGATTTAAGAATATCTGCTAACTTCTCTTTAAAGAAATTGTCTAAGCCCTTAGTTGGTTCATCTAATAATAGTATTTTAGGTTCTAATAGCAATACCTTCGCAAGAGCTGCCCTTTGTTGTTCTCCACCACTTAAATCATAGGGATGCATATCCATTAAATCCTCTAGTTCCGTAAGTTTAGCTATTTCTTTAACTTTCTTGGATTTTTCTTCTTTAGTAATTTTCATATCTGATAACATTTCAAGCAAATCTAGTTCTACAGTTTTCTTCACAAACAAACTTTGAGGATTTTGGGGTAATACCCCTAAGTTGTTGGTGTATTTTTCCTTAGTACTCATCTTTTTTAGATTTTTACCATTTATAAAGACCTTACCCCTATATGGAATTTGTATTCCGCTAATAATTGATAGCGTAGTGCTTTTCCCTGTTCCATTCCCTCCTACCATACAATAAAATTCTCCTTCTTTCACTTCTAAGGACATATCTTTAATAACATCAGGTGAATTTTTGTCGTATTTAAACCACACATCTTTTAGCATTATTGATACATTTCTATCTTTTTCTCTCGTTTTAATCATTGGAGGATTGACTTTAACTTCTTTTCCCTCCATAAATGAATCAATCCAATTTCTACCCTCATTCACAGTTATAGGGTAAGATAATTTGTTTTTTACTCCTGCATAAATTTGCATAGCTGATGTCATTGCTTTGAACATAGGATGGTTCTTGTTTTTTAAATCTTTACCAATGTGTTCGGGAGTACCTTCACTAATAATACACCCTTCATCCATGACAATAATCCTATCTGATATTGGAATTATTTCCTCTAGTCTATGTTCCGTCATTATAATAGTTGTACCTAATTCCCTATTAATCTTTTTTATCGTTTCTATAAAATCAGAAGCTGCAATGGGGTCCAATTGAGAAGTGGGTTCATCTAATATTAAAACAGAAGGCTGCATTGCCATTATCCCAGCTAAATTTAAGATTTGTTTTTGCCCTCCTGAAAGTTCAGTTACCTTCTTATGAAACCAACTATGAACACCAAAAAAACTTGCCATTTCTGCTACTCTAAGCCTGATTGTAGGATTGTCATACCCTAAACTTTCAAGACCAAAGGCTAATTCATGCCATACTTTATCAGTTACTATTTGATTGTCTGGATTTTGAAGTACATATCCAATTTTAGAAACTTGAGTAGAATGTTCTACTTCTTCTAAGGGTTGTCCAAAAAAATAAATTTCTCCTTCCTTTGCTCCATGAGGGGTAAGTATGGTTTTCAGTTGTCTAATTAAAGTACTCTTTCCTGAGCCTGATTTCCCACATATAGTGATGAATTCTCCAGTATTTATTGTAAGGTTTATATTGTTTAATGCTTTTGTTTTCATTAATGGATACGTAAAACTTAAATCCTTGATTCTATATATCTCCATTGAATTGCCTCCTGAACATTGATAATAACTGGTATTATACATAATACAAAATAGGATATATACACTAATATACTAAAACCTGTTATTTCAGTGATTTTTATTGATGGGAAAAATTTTATTGTGTTTACACCTTTAAATGCACCTAATAATATTATTGAAATTAATATGACTATAGTCGAAAAAACTACTTTGTCCCTATTATCAAATCGAAAAAGTGAAAAACTAGTTCTGCCAGGCAATCCATAACCTCTTGACCTCATGGAGTCAGCAGTTTCAATGGCATTCTCTAATGCCCATGTAATCATTATGGATAGTATTTTAATTCCATTTTTTGCCCTTCTAAATATATTGCCTTGTGATGCATCTCTTCCAATACACTTTTGAGCATTTGAAATCACCTTTATTTGTTCTACATATCTTGGGACAAATCTAAGTACCATAGAAAATACTAAAGATAATGATGGAATAATCCTCCCAAATAAATAAATCACTTTGTCTGATGTCATAACGGAATTGTATGATGAAAACCAGATTATAACGGTTATAAACATGGTTGCTGCAGCTATACCGTAAATTATAGACTCTAGTGTTACAGGATTTCCATTTTTAAAATAAAACAATATAGTAGCCCCTTCGTGATTAAATAGAGGATTAAGTATTGACATAAATATTAGCATTGGTAACATATGAGCAAAATTAAACTTTATCCCTTCTTTAGCCCCCTTTATAATAATTGAATAAGAAATAGCAGATATTAAGGATATCAATTGAAATACAGGATGCATAAAGAACATGCTAAATACTAACACAGCTGTAAAATAAGTAAAATTAACTATAGGATGTAAACTAGCAAAACTATCATATTTCATTGTTCTTCCCCTCCAAATATGGCTGACCCGCCACCTATATCACGTCCTAAATCACAAGTATAGATCCATTCGATTTCATCTCCATCTTTTAACATATATCTACTGCAGCCATAATTGGGGAACCAGCCATTAACCCTATACATCCAACCACTCAATTCCCCACAGTCAAATTCATATAAATTATTTATTCCTTCAATATAATGACTATTATAAATAGGTGTCATTTCAAATTCCATGTGTATATTGTTATCTTTCATTTCCCTTAACAATACATCAAATACCGATTCACCTTCATAAAATGTTACTGTTTGTTTGGGATAAATCACACCATCTTCTGGCAGTACTTCAATCTTGTCCATATTAAATAAGTCCATGTTGTTTAATATGGATTTACAAGTTACTGATAACGTTGCTGTTAATTCCTTGTCTTTGTTAATATTTGCATCTTGCCATTCTACAGGACTTGGCTTTCCTTCTGGAACAGGGTCAGTTAGATATTTATCTTTTTTGTCTTTGTTTTGGTTATCTCGAGCTATAATCTTATCTTTTTCAATTGATTTATCACTTTCAGCTTCTGTGTTTTCAATTTGTTCTGGACTTAAAGGCACTATTTCATCTCTTCCACTTAGAAAGAAAGAAATAATTAATATAGCTGCTATTATTATGGCTATTTTAATTTTTTTACTTTTCATTTTTACCACCTTATATCTTTAATCTCTTTTTACATCAAACATATTATAAAAACTATTTTTACCATCCTTATATCTTTTATATGCTACCAAACCATACATTCCTTGATCTGTTGCCATAGGATCTACTACACCTGCTTCTGCTCCACCATTTCCCTGTTGTCCTTCTTTTATATGCATAAATCCTCCTCCATCTGCATAGTAAGTCAACAGATTATCAATTAATGTATTGTCTCCTTTTACAAATCTTTCATCCTCTGGGTCAATCCCCAACTCTGTAAGTGCCATTATCACTTGTACTACAGATTCAGAGTTTTCACTGCCCCAGCTACTGTATCCACCAGTATCTAGCTGAATATTAGAAAGACAAGTTAAGGCTTTGTCAGTTGCTTCTTTTACTTTTGGTATGTCTTGATATTTAGATAATGCCTGTAATACCATTCCAGTCATATCTGGGTCTGCAGGAGTATCATCTCCCATTATAGAAAACCCTCCGTCAGGTAATTGTCTTTCTAAAATATAATCAATATACATTTCCCTAGTAGCTTGAATGTTTACTTTTGGATTTATAGGGATTTCATAACTATTTGAATCTAAGGCTATAAGAGCAAAAGTAGGACCATTTATCCCTTGAAATATTACTTTTTCATAATCCGCTAGGTATTCAAGCAAATTATATCCAGCTACATCCGTTGGATCTTTGCCAATAGCTGTTAATGCAAGAATAACTCTAGAATATTCTGTATACTTTCTCTCATGTAATACCCCTTTATTTTCTTTAACAGTATTTATTACATTATTATAATAATTCTCAAAGTATTCCTTATCTATATCTAAATCAGACCTTGCTAAAGACATTACCGTCCATTCTCCACCTAAAGAGGAAACTGTGGGATTGGGTATTGACTCAATCATAAAATCTGCTGTTTCTTTAATTTTTTCTTCTATTCCATCTTCTGTAGTTGACGAAGTTGTAGTACATGCTGCAAGTCCACAAGCAATAATTAATGTCAAAATAATTGATAATACTCGTTTCAATTTATAATTCATTTTTCCCTTCCTTTACCTTTTATTTTTCATTATTGGCATCTGTCATATCGTAAAAACTATTTTGATTATTTTTGAAACGTCTATAGGCAACAAGTCCATAATATCCTTGCTCTGTTGCTATAGGATCTAACTTTCCTGCCATTCCTCCACCATTGTTTTCTTCACCTTCACGTACATGCATAAAACCCCCGCCTTCTACATAAAACGTTAGGAGGTTTTCTATTAAGGTATTCCCTTCCTTTACAAATCTTTCATCCTCAGGATCTATTCCTAATTCAGTAAGTGCCATTATTACTTGTACTACAGATTCAGAGTTTTCGCTGCCCCAACTGTGATATCCACCATTGTCTAACTGCATATTAGATAAGCAATTTAAAGCTTTTTCAGTTGCTTCTTTTACTTTAGGTATATCTTGATATTTAGATAATGCTTGAAGTATCATTGCTGTCATATCTGGATCTGCACTATCTTCTGGACTTCTAGCTGAAAACTCAAATCCCCCATCATTTAATTGATGCTCTAATATGTGGTCAATATACATTTCACGTGTTCCTTGGATATTTGCATTTGGGTTATTTGGAATTTCATAGTTATTTGAATCTAGAGCTATAAGAGCAAATGTGGGACCATTTATTCCTTGAAATATTACTTTTTCATAATCTGCCATTGCCTCTAATAGATTGTATCCGCCAACATCAGTGGGATCTTTGCCCATTGCTGTTAAAGCTAAAATCGTCCTAGAGTATACTGTATATTTTCTTTCGTGTAGAACTCCATTATTTTCATTTAATACTTTGACTAAATTAGTATAGTAGTCTTCAAATATCTTTTGATCTACATTTTCTCCTGAGCGGGCTAAGGTCATTATTATCCAATAACCTTCTGGTGCCAAATCTATTGCATCATTCATTTCTTTTTCTAAGAATTGTGTAGTCTCTTGAATAGATGTTTCAACTCGTTGTTCTATATTATTTCCTGTTGCTTGCTTGGATTTACATCCTGTTAAAGTTAATATTAGTGCTAAAATTAAAGTATAAGAAATTATTTTATTGAATTTCATATGCTTTCCCATCAATCTTCACCGCCTATTATTACTTGATAATCTTCTAGATCAGAGTATTGTTCTATATATTGCCAAAGTTTTGTCGCAGGTTTGGGTTCTGATATTATAACTATTAGATTGTATTTTTTTATTTCATCTCCATCCCTCAATATAAATATAACAGGTCTATTTAGGTTTATTGATCTACCTGAAGCAGGACAAATATAACCTCTAGATATAGTTATAATAGGTGTTACATTGGTTAAATCAAGTTCATATGGGAGTTCAATAAATATTCTTCCATTAATATTATCTATCTGACCTTCTTGTGTACCTATTTTAAAAGATTCAATGTTTAATTGCTTTTCTTTGTTAGGTTTTTTATCTTCTTCTGGATCTTTTGATGGAAGGTTGCTGGAAGATTTATCTTCAACAAACTTTACATTATATAGGTTCACTTTTCCATCTTCATCTACTAATACATAGTCTTTTAAATAATCATCTAAAGAATTTTTGAGATTTCCTGTATGATTTGGATTAGGGTCTATGGATTCATAATATTTTCCCTTAATTACTGGGGTTTTGTTTTTATTTTCTTCAATAAATTCTTCTTTTGAAACTCCTTTTGGAAGTGTAAAAACTATAGAGTGTCCATCAATTTTTGCCTTATGCTCTCCAATGCTAAATTCCTTTATTTTGCTATACCCCTCTGCTTCAGTGTAGTCTGTTAATATAGTGTATTCGACTTTTCTATTTCCTTCTTCTGAGCTTAATATGAACTTTGTACCTTCCTTTTTAGAAAAATCTATTGGAAGATTAATATCTGGTTGTACTTTTACATTTTTATCTATAGATTGTATTACAGCTATATTGGGTTTGATGTTGTCTGTATATACTCCAAAAGGTAATACTATTTTTACTTCATTTTTTAGTTTGTCTATTTTTCCTTCAACTCCCCTTAGCATGAATTTATTAAACCAACTACTCCCATTTACAATATTGATTGTATAGTCTATGGTTGTCCCATCTTTATGCTTTATAGTGTATATAACCTCATCTTTTGTAAAATCCATTGTTCCTTCCATATTTTCATTAAGTGTGTAATCACTTCCCAACTCTATTTTAGGCTTTACATTCTTTAGCTTTTGTATTGAAACAGGATTTTCCATGATTATGGTTATAGTGTTGGTTTTATGGCTTATTTCACCTTTTTGACCTAGTAATTCAAAGGATATAATTGGTTCTTCGGCAGTATCACTCTTTCCAAAATTAAAAGGCACTCCATCATACCACAGAGAATAAGGCTTTTTGCCTCCATTTTCTATGAAGTTTATATAGCATTGAAGTGCATACATCCCTTGCTCAGTTCCTATGCCATTATACCTATTATCTGTATGACCAAAACCATCATGATTGTTTGTAGTAAACCTGTTGACCCAATTGAATATCATATTGTCATTAGTACCTCTAGAAAATCTATAGTCTGTAAAGGGGTCTATTCCCATATTACACAGAGCAATTATTACATGAGCTGTAGATTCGCTATTAGGGGCCCCCCATGAATTGAAGATAAAATCTTCACCCATTGGCTCTACCTTGTTTGCTGTTTTGTGTCCCTGAAACAAATCCAACCCATGTTCTAATTTGTCTTTAACTCTTTCTCCATATATAGGGTCATTTCGATATGGGTATATGGACTGCATAAGCATTGCTACCATATCTACTGCAAATCCATCTGAACCATATTCGTGATTTAATATCTTTTCTAATAATTTTTCCCTTGTTGAATTAGCATCAGAAGGAGTTGAATAATTCCCCATGTCTAAGGCAATTAATCCCCATGTACAAAAGTTGATTCCTCCTGGATTAGAATCATATATAAATTTCACTAAATTAGTTGCATCTTTTCCATCTCTTGTTCTAAAAGGCTTATCATCTATTTCAAAAGGTTTAAGATTACTAGCATCTATTCCCATTGCAGTAAGTGCAATTACTGTACCTGCTACAGTTCCCCCCATCCCTGCTATGGATCTGCTATCTAATCCTCCAATTGTCCCATAGAAGTCTAAACCTTCTGGTAAATCCTCTATTGTCTTTCTATATCCACCCTTTATTCCATTGTTCATTCCTTCGTAGAATCCAATATTTGCCCATTCCCATTGACTGTTAGCACTTGTTTTATAGCGATGATATATATTATCTCTAAGCTGTTTTAGCTCTGATATGTATTCTTCCTCTGATACACCTATTGCAAAACTGGATGTTAGACTACTAAATGCTATTATAATAGCTAATAAAAGTATACAATGCTGCATTGCATTAGTTTTTCTCTTCATTTATAGCCTCCTTTATAGGTTGAAACAATCCATATTTATACTTTACACGATCTATCTTTTCTATCATTGGTTGGGAGATTAAGTATAAGAACAAAACTGTACCACTAGCGTGAACTAAATCATAAGTAATTCCTGATATATAATAGGCAATTATTAATTCCAATGTAACATAGGATTGCCACATAATAAGAGCAGCAGGATTCATTATTCCACCATAGACAAAAAATGTGGCTAATCCTCCAAATATGCAAAGTGACTTTTTGTTTTCCTTAATAATCCCTTTTTGATGAAATACACCAGACAAAAACCCAATTGTTCCTAAAGCAAACATTTGCCAAGGTGTCCATGGACCTTGTCCAAAGAAAAAATTAGATACAAACATAATCATGGCTCCAATTAAGAAACCTTCTTCCGGACCAAGTGTTATACCTGAAATTATTGTAATTGCATCTATTGGAGCAAATGGTCTTATCATAAATGTAGCACTTCTACCTGCTACACCTATTGCCGATAAAACTGAGATTACCATAAGCTCTCTAGCTTGTGGTTTTCTTTTTTCAAACTTAATAATAAGCGGAATCATGGTATAAAATAGGATCAATAGGCTTATGAAATAATATTTCCTATCGTTGAATATATAAAACCCTACAAAAATTGTAGCTGGAATGAGTACAATAATTATAAATACATCAATTAATATGCTTTTGGAATATTTCATATCCTTATTTTCACCCTTTTTATAGTTAATATAGAATCAATCAAAAAGGCTTAAATGCAAAGCCTTTTTGATTTCTGAAAAACATTACTAATTATTTTTTGTAAATTATGCCGTATATACCTCCCGATACTTGTTCTACATATACACGTTCGTTTACTACTGACCATTTTTCTGGGCTTAAATCTTCAAATTTTTGTTTCATATAATTAAATTTGACAACTCTTATATATTCTGATGGCAATTTTTTGTCTAATTTCATTTCAAAAGAAAGACCTGCTTTAGTGGAATTAGTTTCTATTTCAAAAAGCTTTCCTGCACCTTTTGTCTTTGCCCAAATATATTGAATGTCATTATTTCGTTCGCTTGGAGCTGGTCTAATGTTTATAATCACTCCATCTGCACTGTCCATAAATGGAAAAATCTTTACCCTCACTAAATTGGTGCTGTATTTTAGATAGTCAAATCCCAATTCATTGAGTTCAGTTAATACCCCTGATGGTATATTGATTTGATTTTTTATAAAATCACCTTTGTCTTTAGAATTCTGTTTTACTTCCATATGGTCTGAAAATTGCTTAATAGATACATCTCTTCTTATTCCTCCGCTTTGGGCTGTAATTTTTCCTGCTTTATTTAATGCAGCAGCTTTAACTTCTTTGCTGGTTAGCGATGGTGATTTTTCTTCTTCTAATCTCTTCTTTTTAATTTCTTGGGATATTTCATACCAGTCTTTGTCATCCTTAGATTTACCTTTTGTTTTTCCCGACAATGGTTTGTACCAATCTTCATAATAAGTCTGTCTATCATATCTGTCCCGTCCTCGTGGCATATCAACATAGACTTTATAGGTTTTGGAATTATAATCTCTGCCTGTAATTGTGTAGTATACAGTCCTATTAAAATCCTGTGGTTTGCTAATACTTGGGTAAATCTCATCTCCATCATAGCTGATATCTGGAACTAAATAATCTAAGTCTATATTAAATGGCAAATATATATCTATGGTTTCCCTATCATGATTAATAACTCCCGGTATACCTGCCAAGCTGAATTTGTTGATTCTTGCATCTTTCTTTTCACTTGGTTTTGGAGTTGGACTATCTGATTTTTCCCATTTGGCGAATAAAGTTATATTTTTCGTTATAGGTGTATTGAAGTCAAATACTCTTGTAAGACTTGAATCTTCATACCAACCAATAAATTTATAATCTGATTTAGTAGGATCAGCTGGTCTATATACTTTTTCGTTTGCTTTTAAAATTTGTGGATTTACACTACTTCCACCATTGGAGTTAAATGTTATGGTATATTCATCTTCCACTGGTGGGGTTGGCTCTGTTGCTTCCAATATTTCTATAGTATAGTCTACAGAATTATCATCTTTGTATATGGTGAATTTTTTAGATTGTCCAGCCATAATACTATTGGATATATTTCCAGCAGCCCATTCTTCTATTGGACCATCATATCCTCTGTCTTGGGCGAGGTTGGCTCCTTTTGTACCAGTTATTTTCAATATATGATTGCCTTCAATAATGGACTCATCATATCCCTCTGGAAGTTCTAAAGTTATATTTTTACCTTTTATAACTCCTTTGGATATTACTTTTCCTTCTTTTATTAATTCTACGGAAGTTATTTCAAGGATTTCTTGTATTGGTTCATTGGGTTCTTCTTCCCATTTTGCATATAGGGTTATATTTTCTGTTATCTCTGTATTAAAATCAAATTTCTCTGTTAAACCTTCATCACTATACCAGCCTATAAACTTATATCCTTCTCTTGTTGGGTCCGTTGGTTTTGTAAGTTTTTGTCCTTCTTCTACTTCTGTAGGTGGTATATTGCTTCCACCGTTGGTATTGAAGGTTATGGTATGTTTTTGTTTTTCTACTGTTTTGTCTTTTACTTTTATATTAACATCAACTTCTTTATCTTCTAATTTCCATTCTATGATAGCTTTGACAATATACTCTCCTGCTTGTGACAAGTCTACAGTTTCCTGTTTCCATTCCTTCACATCTACTTCTACAATATCTTTGTCTGTTGTATTAATTGTAATTTTGTCAGGTAATTGAGAATCTACTTCTATTTCAATATTTTCTATAGTGTCTATGAATAATTCTCTCCATTTATTGTATAACGGGTAACTTGAACCTGTCATCTCATTTTCGCCTAATTCTTGTGGAGTTTTAAATTTTTTCCCTGCATTAAGATCCAACGGATCTGAGTAAGAAGCATTACTATACCAACCAGCAGAAATGTATCCTGATCTCTTTGGTGTTTCTTCAGGTTCTAGAATTAATTCTCCTTTTTTTATATCTATAGAATTTAATGTAGTATATACATAACCATTCCCAGATTTTTTAAAATTGTCATCTACTAAAAACCTTACTGTATTTCCTGGTATTACCTCCAATTCATACTGAATTTCTTCATCATACCCTTTTATACCACCATTAGCTGTAAACTTTCCATGTTTATAAAAACATATCGCGCCTTTTTGTACCTCATAGCTACGATCTTCTGACAATTCTTTATCTTTCCATTTTGCATCTAATTCTACAACATTTTCCTTCTCTCCATCAAATATCTTTACTTCAACGGTTTTTGGTAAAGTATGTGATTTTCCAGAGCCTGTAAAAAAGTTACTATTTATCAAGGATGCCTTTTGTGTCAATTCTTTAAAACCTCTTATTTCCTTCACATTTAAATATAGTTTAGCTTCCTTTTCAAAAAATCTAGGATCTCTTAATCTCCCTTTGATAATATGTTCTCCTGAAGCTATACTCTCCAAATCTACTGCTCCCCAATCCACTGCTATTGCAACTTTTTCATCACTATCTTTGAATTTAACTTCTACTGTTTTTGGGAAAACATCAGATACATCTGTATATCCCTTTATATATTCTTTATGAATATCTTGAATTGTATCTATTTCCTTTTGCTCTCCTTCATTTATAGATTTAAAAATTGCCCTTGCTCTAAACCTTTTTATATGTCCCTCTCCTTTGTTTTGCATAGCTTGTAATTCAGTTTTTATATAAGGACTTTTAATTTCACAAAATACTCCTGACTCTGGATTGAGATATTGTGGTTCTATACCCCACTCAGTTTCCATATCCATAGCTGGTGTTATTATCTGCCATTTCTCAAATTCATAATCTTCTTTAGGTATAGCAATTAATTCTACAGTATCACTTTCTTTTACAAATATTGAACTATATGCTAGAATAATATCTTCATTTAGTGACGATGAAAACTTTTCTTTTAACTTCCCATCTTTATCTTTTAATATAATATAGGCTTCACCCATTGTATCGTCTAATTTATGAGTATAATCATTATTTATATTATTTTTTAATAACCTTATTCTATCTTTATATTCTTCTGTTTCCATAGAGTATTCCATCATATTAATAGATCTTTTTGTCATTGTTGATAAATCTGTGGTTTTTAATTCCTCTTTTAATTCTATTTCCACTGAAGTATATTCATCGTATTTGGCTTCTAAATTAATATATCTCTTATTTTCTGGTAATTCTTTAAGCTCTTCTATCAATTTTTCTGTTAATGTGAATTGTAAATTTTCATCTGTCTTTTTACCACTAAAATATTTTTCAAAATTACTCTCTAAATCATCTATATAATTGGTTTCTAATTTCCATTCTTTAAATTTAGTCCTTGTTCCATCTTTGGCTTGGATATTATATGGTTTTCCTGGTTCTAATTCTACTCTCTGTTCACCTAACAATTTGTCATCTACTAAAATGCCAACTTCTATTTCTTTGTCTACATTTTTATTATTTGAATTTGCACTAATTATAATTTCAAATTTTATATCTTCTTCATCATCTCCTTTGAACTCAACTACTTCCCATGGAAGAGTAAAACTTTGACCGTTTGTTGTTGTAAAAGTGAATTCTGGGGGAGTATCTTTGGAGAAAAATGCCGTTTGCTCATCCCAACCTTCTACATATGCCCCTATTTCACTAAAATTTATACCTTTCCCCCATTCTTCTGCTTTTGCCTTAAAATCTTTTACACCTTTTATAGAAGTAAATCCCCAGTCTTCATTTTCTGGTATAGATATTGGATTATTCACCATTATATCTTCTATATTCTCAGTTTCAATAATTAGCTTGTTTTCATCTATATTTTTATTAGCCTCTTCCCAATTCCAAAAACTCTCGACATAATCTTTACTTACCTCTAAAATAATTTTCCCATCTTCTATCTTATATCCCTTAAACCACGATTCTTTTTCTCCTTTGTTATCAATAATGTTTATATTTTTTATATAATCATTAGGATCTATAGAATCAGCAAATACATTTTCAGTATTTCTTCCACTTAAAATAATCATAAGCACCATAACAAAACTTAAAAACAGTTTTAATATTTTTTTATTCACATATCTTCCTCCTTTTCTTTAGCTAATATACAACTTGATAATCTTCTGTTTCATTATATTCCTCTAAATATTTCCATAGTTTTGTAGCAGGTTTTGGTTCTAAAACCCTAATAATCAGAGTATACACTTTGGTTTCTTTCCCATTTGATAAAATAAACTTATTAGAATATCTTAAATCCAATGGTTGTCCTAAATTTGGATATATACTGCTACCTTTGGATATTTCAATTATTGGATATATATTGCTTAAATCCAATTCATAAGGAAGTTCTATATAAATTCTTCCAGCATTGTTATCCACTTCTCCTTCTATACCTTTTATTTTGAAGGATTCTATCTCCATTTCTTCTTTGTTTTTATTTTTATCTTCTCCATTTGTGGGATCTTCTCCACCTGAATCAATTATTTTTATAGTATATAGATTTACATTTCCATCTTCATCAGTTAGTACATAGTCTTTGTAATAGTCCTTTAAAGAATTATTACTCTTTTTAGGATCTGGATCTATAGTTTTTGCGTCCACCTTAATATCAGGAACTAAATCTTTAATATCGCCTTCAGCTATGTCTTTTGGAAGTTTAAGTTCTATAGTATTTCCTTTTATATTGGTTTCAACACCAGGTACAGAAAATTTCTCAATCTTACTATTTCCTGAAGGAGATACATATTCTATATTTAAATCATATTCTATGGGGCCTTCTGGTGGTAGTGGATATGGATTGATTTGTACCTTTTTTCTTTTACTAAAATCAGCCAACTCTTTTAGTCCAGGGCTTATGGAAGTAGTACTATCCTTTGGTTCAAACTCCGCATTATTTAATGAAACTTCCTCTAAATAAGTTCCAAAGGGAAGTTTTAAATCAATACATTGTTCCTTTACATCTATTTTCCCCTCTACTCCCCTTAATACAAATTTAGTAAACCAAAATGGTGCTTCTTTTTTTATATTAACTGATACTTTATATTTTCTTGTAGTTCCATCTTCTGCTGTTACTGTATATACAACTGCTCCTTTTGTGAAATCTTGCGGTTCAGTTTCATCTGGGGATATACTTATCCCTTGGTGAGAGAAGGATACTTTAAGTTTTTTTAATTTTTCTTCATCAGTACCAATTGGAAGTTCTATATTTACAATTCCTTTTTGATTGTCTATTTCAAACTTAGCATCTGAAAATCCTATTATTTTGCCGCCTAATACATCTTTTTTACTGCTCTTTATTCCCTCTTTCCTTTCTATTTTGATTTTGTATTTTTTTGTAGTTATTCCATCTTCCGCTATTACTGTATACTCTACATCTTTAGTAAAATCCTGTTTTTCTCCTACTATCGGAGATATAGTTGCCCCTTTAGGTATTTCTATTAAAGGTGCTTTATCTCTTAATTCTTCATCTAATGTCTCTTTTGGAAGTTCTATTGTGATAATTCCTGCTTCATGGTCTATAATACCTTCTTTGCCTAGTAGTTCAAAACTATTAATTTTTGCATCTTTGCTAAATTCTTTGGTAAATCTAAAGGTAACCCCATCTTTATATAGTGAATAGGGTTTGCCGCCATTTTCTACAAAGTTGATATACCATTGTAACGCATACATTCCCTCATAAGTCCCAATAAAATTGTAATTCTTGTTGGTATGACCAAAGCCATCTAAATCCTTAGTTGCAAATCTATCTATCCAATTGACTATCATATTGTCTTTAGGTCCTCTAGAAAATCTATAATCAGAATAAGGATCTATTCCCATGGAACATAATGCTATTATGACTTGGGCTGTGGATTCACTATTTACAGCTCCCCAAGATATACCTAAAAAATCTTTATCAAGAGGTTCTACTTTTGTAGCTGATTTGCTTCCTAAAAATAGTTCTATACCATGATCTAGTTTTTTCTTTACTTCCTCTCCATAGACAGGATGATTTTGGTAAGGATACAAGCCCTGCATAAGCATAGCTACCATATCTATTCCAAATTCATCAGAGCCATATTCATGACTTAACAAAATCTTTACCAGATCATCTCTGGAAAGATTAGCAGTTCCCGGAATGGAGTATTCTCCCATATCTAATGCTATTAAAGCAAATATAGGTCCATTAATTCCTCCACCAGAGGCATTATATAGTGGCTCTGTCATATCCACTATTTCTTTTCCTCCTGGCCTTCCATAGTCTGTTCTAAAGGGTTTACCATCGATTTGAAATGGCTCTAAATTAGAAGCATCTATTCCCATAGCCGTTAAAGTCATAGTAAATCTAGCGAAATCTGTTGTTTTCCCAGCAGACAACTCCCCAATTTCATTATACATATCAAATTTTTCTGGTAAATTCTCTGCTGTTTTTCTTATTCCATTAGGATTTCCATTGTTTTTCCCTTCATAAAATCCTATATTCATCCATTCCCAGTCTTCTGATGTTGATTCTTCTTTATACTTGTCGTATATATTATCCCTCAGCTTTTTAAGCATAGCCATATACTCTTCATCTGGACCTACTATTTCTTCCTGACTGTGTTTTATATTTACTTTATATGTTCTTTTATCTCCATTTTGAGCAGTTACTACATAGTCAATTGGTCCTTTTGAAAAGTCCACTCCTTCTGAACTAGCAGGCTGTATCTTTGCCTTTGGTGAAATTTCTATAAAGGGCTTTACGTTTTTTAAATCTACTGAAAATGGAACTTCTACTGTAATGCTATCCCCTTCTATTTTTCCCTCTATGGTACCTACCCTAAAGGATAGGATCTCATTTTCTGAAGAGGCTTCACCTCTTTTTATAAAAGCTGTATATTTTCTTGTATCTCCAGATTCTGAAGTTACAGTATATATTACTGGATTGCTAAAATCTTTTTCTTCATATAAGCCCGGTTTGATGGTAGCTCTATAGTCTATTTTAATATCTGTTTTTAATTTGCTTATATCTGTATCAAAAGGTACAGCTATTTCTATTTCATTTTTTTCATTATCTATATTTGCACTATAACTAACACCATCTATTTCCACTCTAAAATCTAGAATTTCATTATTGGCAGATTTTTTACTATCTACTTTAAAGTCATATATTTTTTCAACCCCGCCATCCTTTATCTTAATCTTATCTATATTACTACAATTTTTAATTTTATTTCCTTCAATTTTAATTTTCTGATTGTCTTTAGTTATTACAAAGGCTTCATTCCCTGTATGATAAAAATCTAATTCTATCTCATCTAAATCAACATAGAAGGGTATATTTAGCTCTATTTTGTTTTCAGATACAATGGCATCAATTTTTTCTCCATATTGACTTATATATTTTAGAGAATTCACATCTAATCTATTGGCAGTGTCTTCTTTGAATACTTTTACTATCCACTCTTCTATTAAATTATCGTATTTAGGCATATCTTTATAATTATGATATGCAATATCTATTGGTTGGACTGTATATTTGGCTTCTTCTCCTATTTTAAGCTCTCCAGATTTATAATCAGCTATGACCCAATCTGGAGTTTCTATTTCTACATTTTCCTTATTTAAAACTATTCCTTCTGGTATATATAGCTCTATGGTTTTATTATCTTTGTTTATAATTCCCTTATATCCATCTACTTTAAACTCTAGTATTTCTGCTTTATTTATTCTATGACTTTCTATATATTTAGGAATTTCGTCCATTATAGAAATTAGGGTTTCTACTTGATTTTCATTTAAATTACCTCTAAACTCATCCTTTTGTCCTCCAACCAGCACCCAATCCCATTCTTCCATAGCACTTTTAAGAAAAAACAAATGAGTAGAATGATAGTCTCCTGCTTTATTAGGAGTTCCCTGTCTTTTTATGGTGTTATATAAAGATTGTAAGGTATTTTTCTTTTCCCTATATAAACTTAATAATTCTTTTGTTCTTTCTTTTGGTATAGTTTCATTACTACCCTCTGCTATCATCCATACAGGGAAAGTATCCATTTTTTTACGATTATCATAGCTAATTCTATACTCGTGTTTTATAGGAAGTGAATAATCATGCTTTTCCCCATCTAAATATAGTTCTCCTGCTTCTTTTTTTGTAATTCCCGCCGCTGGATAAGAGCTACTTTTGACCATATCTATTTTAGCTTTGTTGTTGCCTTTTACCGGTATCCTTAAAGGAATTAATATAGAGTGAAATTTTCGAACATCTCCTATTAAGTTTGTATAATCACCACCACTAAAATATTCATAGGATTTAATCTCCTCAAATTTATATGCCCACCACTCACGAACTTCTATGGTTGGTTCGGCATGAGATATATTTATTAAACTAGAACTAAAGTTTAATAATATTGCTAAAATCAGAGTAAATATAATGTTTTTTTGAAAATCTATTTTTTTCATATTTACCTCCTTTACTCCACTTGATAATTTATTATAATTTAAAATATCTTAATATTATGTATTATATAAATTAGTAAATAATATGTATTTTTTATTCTTAGTTTTCAACTTAAAAAACTATGCAAATTATATTAAGAAGGTATGGAGCGAAAATACCGCTCCATATCCTTTCTAAAATATCTACCATTCAGGTCCACCAAGATCTACGCCCCAGTCAAATGTATATCCCCAAGACACATTGCTATCTGTTTCAGATAATTTATATTGTGATGCACCCATATTAGCTACTTCATTATTTACTTTGAATATCCAACCAGTTCTATCCTTCATATAATCATCTTCTGGAAAATCTGGTGCTCCAATTGTTCTTTGGAAAATTCTATCTGGAAGAGTATATCGTCCACCATATTTACCTATTTCACTTATATATCCTGAATCTGCCCCAACTAATTTAATTACATCTGCAGCTGCATATTT
This sequence comes from Sporanaerobacter acetigenes DSM 13106, assembly GCF_900130025.1. Classification (NCBI taxonomy): domain Bacteria; kingdom Bacillati; phylum Bacillota; class Tissierellia; order Tissierellales; family Sporanaerobacteraceae; genus Sporanaerobacter; species Sporanaerobacter acetigenes. Next base: position 100,649 of record NZ_FQXR01000004.1, read on the forward strand.
TGTTGCATCCATAGCTGTAGTACCAACTTTAACTTTAAGATCTCTAATTTCAATTGGTTCTACTAATTCTTGTTCGTTATCTAAATGCAAACCTGGATATAATTCTTCCAATACCCGTTTAATAACTATAGCTGCTGGTTCTGTTGAATTATCTCGTACAGGTGGATTATAACTTCCTGGTGTACTATAATTTCCTCTATACCAATCTACTGCATTTTCAAAATTGAATTCAACTGTTAAATTTATATCTTGACCTTTTATACCTGCATTGATCTTATAGTTTCTAAACTCTGTACCATTTTTATTCTTTAATTTAAAGTCTACATATCCCTTAGAAAAGTCTACAGGCATATTATCTTGGTAATTTACACCGTTTACTTCTAAGTTATATTTCTTAAGAAATGCAGCCTTTATTTCAACTTGACTTAAATCCTGAGCTGAATTTTCTGGAAATTCTATATACCCAGTATATCTAGTGACTCCACCTACTTCTACTGCATTCATTTCTGCATGAATATTTCCATTAGTAGCCCAAATATCTAGAATTCCATCCCCTTGGTTTGTCGCAAATACAGTACTTGTCAAACCAAATACCATAATTAAAGCTAACATCAAACTTAAAATCTTACTGCTTTTTCCAAATCTCTTAAACATCTTTTTGCCCCCTTTTAAAATTTGTTTTTTGTAAATAGCCTATTCTATTTACTTTTCTCTTGCCGTTAGGATAATTTCTCCTAACAATAGGTATTGGTTACAATGATTAAATCTTATTTATAGTCATATTTAATCAAATGACTATATCAATTTACCATTGGAATCACCCCCCTTGGTAATGCCTCTCGCCTTACTCCGCCCTAATGGCAACCTGTGGACTGATTCTCATTGCTTTTATAGCTGGAACTAATGCACTAAGTATTGCTACTAATCCTGCAAATACTACTGCTCCTATTGCTAACCATGGCGGGATAATAGACCTTACTTCCATTTCACTTAATAAAACAGGTAATAACTTTTGTAATCCAAAACTCATTAATAAACCAGTTATTCCTCCTATAACCCCTATAATTGCAGATTCAACTAAAAACATTTGTAATATATCAGTTAATTCGCTTCCCAATACTTTTAGGATACCGATTTCCTTTGTTCTTTCATTTATTGACATCATCATGGTGTTAGCTGTACCTATTCCTGCTACCAAAAGAGATACTCCACCTATTGCTGCAAGCATTCCTTGAATTTGTTTAGATTGCTTTTTTACTGATTCCAACATATCGTTTAATGAATAGGTTTCAAATCCAGCAGCCCTTATTATATTTATTACGTCTTGGGCTGAATTTGTGTCTTTGGCTTTTACCCATACCATTTGATATTTTTGAAGTTTTGCCAATTCTTCATCTTCAGTATCAGAGTCTTCTGGAGGGGCAGGCAAATATTCTTGATTATCCTTCATTATTTCTTCTAGTATTTTATATTCTATAAATCCTGATGTGGTATAATTGTTGTTTTGATTACTGCATATTCCTGTTATTTCAGTTTTGTAATTGTTCCCTGTCTGGATTGCTCTTCCATCTTCTCCTTCTTCATATTGCCCCATTAATGTCTCATAATCAAATGCCATTCTAATATTTGATTTCATAGGATCTAGAAATTCTTTTATTTTTTCATTCTCTACCTCTTCCCAAGTTTCAGGATCTGCAAATGAGTCTTGTACATCATCAGTTAGCATTATTTGAGGTCTCAGCCTTGTACCTTTTAATGGGAGTTCTCCTTCTAAAGGTACAAGCTGAAAACTAGGAGCAGTCTCCATATCTATTCCATATAGCTTGATTGGTGCTACATATTTACCGTTCTTTAAATAAGGTACTACTTGCAATACAGGGGTAGCTGCCTTAACACCTTCCAATTGATTGAAGGATTGAACTGCCTTTTCATTTAATAAAGCTACCCTACCTTTTGATTCTCTTGGTGGCATTACATCTATCTTTGTTAAACTGCCCATTTCTTCTATGGATTCTTTATAGGTTTGATCATAACCAATACCAATAGAGATCAACACTACTATACAAGCTACACCTACAGTCATAGCCAAAGCAGTTAAAATTGTTCTTACTTTTCTTCTCCAAAGATTTATAAATCCCATGCGAAAAAAATCTGAAGTTCTCATATTTTACCCCTACTTTTCCTCAAAACATAGTAAACTCCTCCACCAATTGCTGCCAACAGACCTACCCCTCCAGTTACTGCCAATGCCTTACTTTTCTTCTTCTTTGGTTTTATTTCATCTTGTACAACTTCACTTCCTGAATAATCTTTGTCTTGTATTTCCAGTTTGAAAGGTACTTTCTGAATACCTTCTATCCCATCTATATCTTCATATGAAATGATGAAATTTCCTTCTATTTCACCTGCTTTATCACATATTATTTGAAAATCTGCACTGTTTTTGGCAGCAGGAAGCAAATCACCACCATAAAATTTTTCCACCATGGATATTCCTTCTCCTTCAACATCTACCTGTAGATTTAGCACTTTGCTTTTCCCTTTATTTACAATGGGAATAGTAACAGCTATAGGTTCATTGATTCCACTATCACTTCCATAAATTGTTGGCTCTTCAACGAATATATTGACTTCTTGCTTTATCTCTAAAACTATGCCTTGTGTTTGAGTCCCTTGGGTTATTTTTGGAGTTTCATAATTCATATCAACTACTATTGTAGATGTTGGATTTATAGCAGTTGGTAATGCTTTTAATTTAAATGTACGAGTTGCTGTCTTTTCTGGCCCTAAATAGTCAATATAGGCACTATCACTTTCTCCTATGTCAGGCATCAGTTCTTCTTCAGCTAGAGTTAAAACAATACCCGCATTTTTTATGCTTTTATTCTTAGATGTATTTTTAAATTCTAATGTTAAATCAAATGATTCCCCTGAATAAATTGTCTCTGGATTTGTTGTGTAGCTTACTATCATTAATTTAGGTATAGAGTCTGGCAATTCTTCTGGCTCTTTTTCTTCTGCTTTCCCTTTAGCTACATTTATATATGCTGAAAAAAGGCTCTCTCCCATCATTCCATTTTCTTTATATGTAGCTCTAAAATTTATTGGCTTAGCTCCAGAGGTGATTTCTGGAGATATCCTAAATTCATATTCTAAAGTAGTAACATCTCCTGGATTCATTTTAGGTATCTTTTTACCGTAATTAATTACTTCTACTATAAAAGGCCACTCATCTAGTGAATTTGATATAACAGGGCTAATATTTATATCCGTTAATGTCCCTCCGGTGTTTATTATTGGTAATTTGAGTTTTATTCTTTCTCCTGCGTTTCCTGATGGAGCTGGAATTATAGAACCGTCTTTATCAACTGTTGCTATGCTTAATGCTCCTAATTCATTTATAATTTTGGATTCGCTTCCATCATCCGTTACATTTACATATACCATCAGCTCAAATTCTACATCCTCTTTTATCTGAGTTTTATTTATATCATCTTTTCTCCAAATTGTAGCATTTACTAAAAATGTTATTGGATATGTTCCTTTTTGTGCTGTTTCTGAAATTTCAAAATCATAAAACACATCTGCTCGGCTATTATATGTCATGTCTTTCATTTTTTTTATATAACTAGCATTTTTAATTTTAAAAGGCCAATCTTCTATTTCCGATCTTTCTGTAGGAATCATTGGCTCTATGGTTATATTTCTTATTACATAATTCAAGCTTGGTATATATTCCCTATTAACTGCTAATGGCAATTCAATTCGTACTTTATCTCCCGGTTTACCACTTACTGCCTTTGCACCTGTATCTGCTATTATAATTGCTTTTTTATCACTAGTTTCAATTTTATCCTGACCTGGTATATTTGATTTTTTATTGCTAGTTTCATTATCATCAGCATAGATAAAGTTTAAAGTTATCATTAATATAAAAACTAAAACTGCTAATGTCCTCGCCCATTTCTTTTTATTCAAATTCAATTGCTTTCCTCCTTACTAAAATTAATTATTCTCCCATCTTCTAAATATATAGTCCTTGTAGTATAATCTTGTATTCCTTCATCATGGGATACTAATACAAAGGTTGTCCCTCTTTGTATGAAAAGTTTTGTCAACAATTCCATTACTTCTTGACTAGTTTTTGTATCTAAATTTCCTGTTGGTTCATCAGCAAATACTATTGGAGGACTTGTAATCAGTGCTCTTGCAATACCTACTCTTTGTTGTTGTCCTCCTGACATCTCATTCGGCTTATGCTTAGCATGAGAATATATTCCTACCTGCTCCATGATTTCCTTTGCCATTTCTATTCTCTTTTTTGGTGCTATGCCTCTTAATACCAAAGGAAGCGCTACATTTTCTAACGCTGTATATTGAGGCAATAAATTATAGGATTGAAATATAAAACCTATAGTTTTTCTTCTATATCTAATTCGATCCCTTTCGTTCATTTGGTCAATACGATTTCCATCAATAATTATTTGTCCTGAAGTAGTTTTCTCTAGACCCGCCATCAAATTTAAAAGTGTGGATTTACCAGAACCAGAACGTCCTGATATTCGTAACCGTTCTCCTTTTTCTACAGATAAATCTATTCCGCTTACAGCTTTAATCACATTATCTCCCAATATAAATTCTTTTTGAACATCCTTTAGTTCTATATATCCTCCCATTGAATCCCACCTTTACTGTTAATCCCCTAACCAGTCTTGTCCTAAATCTTTTCCTAAGTCACATGTATAATTCCACTCAATTACATCCCCACCTTTGAGTGTGTATACTCCTGCACCATAATTTGGATACCAGCCATTTACACAGTACATCCAACCACTCCAACGCCCTCCATCAAATTCATAGAGATTGTTGATACCTTCTATATAAGCAGATGCTTCACTGCCTCTATAACTCATATGAAATTTATATTGCTCTTTTGCCATTATCAAAACATCAAGAACTGTATCGCCTTCCTTTATTTTGAATTTAGTAGGAGGTAATATAACACCACTTGGCGGTACTATGCCCTGCCATTTAGGGTCATCTGCCATCCCTTTTGCTACTGCTGTATCACAACGAATCTGCATTGTTACAATATTTTCCTTTTTTTCACGTTCTCTTTCTTCTTTTTTCTTTCTTTCTTTTTCTTTTTTTGCCTCTTTTATAGCCTTTTGTCTTTCTTCTTCTTTTGTAGTCTGCTTTTCTTTTTCATTGCTGCCTTTATCTTTGTTTAGCTTATCTTTCTGTTTCTCTATTGCTTTTTTTATTTCTTCTTGAAAACTATTAACTGGTTCAGCTTCTTCAATTATTTCCTTATCTATATTGTCTTCTTTACCTTTTTTAGCTATTTTTTTAACTTCATCTCTTGTAGATGTTTTATTTTCTTTTTTTGATTCTAATAATTTTTCCCACACAGATTTTTTATTATTTTTAGATTCTGATTCTATTTCTGCTATTTCTTCTATATTTTCTTGTTTTTCTGTATGAATTTTGTTTTTTTGAGATCTAAGTTGAGCTAACAAAGAATAGTTATCTTCATCTTTTTCTATTTCTTTTGCATTTGGATCTATCCAATATTCAATTTCAAGTTTATTAGATTTAGCAAATGCTTCTTCATTAAAAAAGTAATTACCTATTATGTCAAATACATGAACCCCGCCTACTATTATTGCTGCTATCAAAAGTAGTAACAAGAAAAACTTTTTGTTTTTCATATCATTAACCTCCTACTTCTTTTCCTTTCATGAAAACAAAAAAAACACTACCTTTTTTATAAGTAGTGCCTCCAGTTTTCTGGTCAGCATATTTTATAGTTTTATTGATTTCTTTAATTCTTGGATTCTTATAGGTTCACTGTCTTGAACTATAATATTGATTTCTCCAAACTCTGTTTTTCTTATTATCTCTATGAGCTTTCTTTCCCTATTAGTTAGCTCCATCGTTGAATTTTTTTCATCTATCATTAAACCAACCCCCTTAAAAATTTAAAGTCTTAAACCCTCTAAGGAATTTAAGACTTTAAAATAATATCAAAATTATAAATATTCATCACAATACCCTAATCCAAGAAGGTTAATGAAGATAATTTATTTAGGCAGTTCTCCTGACTTATGGTTCATAGCTCTCTTTCACCTTCCCAAGAATACTCTCAGTGGCATATTGAAAAATCACTCTCCATTTACAGTGGCCGGTCCGTTCAGGATTTTCACCTGATTCCCTTTTAATCTTTGCCAATACAAAGAACCTAAATATTTTTATTCAATTTTTTAACTAACACCATTATATACCATATCTTGATTTAAGGCAACACATACTTTTCCAAAGGTTTTTGTCTATCATGGTGATTTTGCGACAGTGAGAACCGTCCCCGCTGTCTCAGCGTCCCCGCTGTCTCAGTATATATATGTGGTGAGGCCTTGTTTTTGAAGTTTCCTTAGAAGGCCCCTGTTTGCTCTGTATTCTGATATGGCTATTCCAAAGTGATCATATAGTTTTACAAATTCTAGTATTTCTTTATCTGTGTATTTGTCATCAGGTATTTTAAATATGATGTTTTTGAAACCTTTGGTATATACTAGATAGTATTCTTCCATATCTTTTACTTGTGGAATGAATCTAGTCTTTACTTCTTTTAAATTGTACTTTATATATTTCATGGCTTTGGAATTATCTCCAACCATATCTGTGATTATATAGGCATCGGTGTGGTCTTCCATCCATTGTTCCAATTCTTCAACGGTCATCCCATTGTCACAATTTACTATCAATCTTTCATCAGTTGTCCATTCCAAATCTACTTCCATAAGTCTAAGACCATCTTCATAGTATTCATCCAATTTAGCCTTTGTATCTGCTGCAAATCCTATAGTGTTTTTGTTTTGAATTTCTAGTTTTTCTTCAGGTTCTTTGGCTATTATTTCATCTGAACCATTGATTATACTCCCAATAAGATCATTATTTAAAATATATTTAGATTTGTCTATTTCAGATATGGCTCTTCCATATCCTTCTCTACACTCTTCCAGTGGTATGGACTTTCTAGTCTTTAAATCTATGGCTCTACTGTGGTCAAATATTCCATCCCTAGACATGACAAACATCTTTTCATCATCTATAAAGGAACCTTTTCTCATGTGAATTTGTTGAGCTACAATTTGATCTTCCGAATTCAGCAAATCTAGTCCAAACATAATTCCCTTTTCATTTTCAATTCCCATGATATTTAGTATTGTAGGGAGAAAATCCAATTGACTTCCAACTGTGGAAACAGTTTCATTTATATCTTCTCCAGGTACATGAACTATAAGAGGGATGTTCATCATAGAATCAAAATCATAATCAATATCTAGATATTCTGACATTATCTTTATATTTTCATCCTCTAAACTTGATATGGCAAAATGGTCTCCATATAGAGCTATAATTGAATTGCCATATATTCCTTCTTTTTTTAATTCATTAAAGAATTCACCAATGGCTTTATCTGCATAATGCACTGCTTGAAGATAATTTCCAAACAATGTGTCTTTGTGTTCTTGTTTTAGTTGAATCTCCTGATATTCTTCAGGCATATTGAATGGATTGTGACTTGAAAGAGTAATCATGAACGCATAAAAAGGTTCATCCATCTCTTTTATATAGTCCATAGACTGATGAAAAAAGTCTTCATCATTTAGTCCCAAGGCCACAATGTCTCCAAGTTCAAAATCTTCCTCATTTACATATCTTTCAAATCCTTGTTTTGGATAAGATTTATCCCTATTCCAAAATTCTTTTTTGTATCCATGAAATGACCAAGCAGTATAGCCCTTGTCCCTGAGTATCCAAGGGAGTCCATAAAATGTGTTGTCTTGATATTGAATATAGCTTGGCTCGTCCATAGAAGGATACAGAGAATTGTTGGTGACAAATTCTGCATCTGAAGTACTTCCTATTCCCACTAATTGATAGTATCTGTCAAAATATATGCTTCCATTCTCTTTTATGAATTTATTTAAATTTGGAGTAAGTTCTTGACCCTCATAATATCTATTTATAGCAAAGTTCTGAAGAGCTTCTACTTGTATGACTATTAAGTTTTTGTCTTTCCCTATACCTGTGTATTTTCTGTCCTCCAATATGGATTGCTCTTTTAGGCATTGAAGATCATGTTCTGTAAATACACTTTCCCCTACAGCTACATCACCACTTCCTTTAAAAAGGCTTGTTAGATCTTTAGCATGATATGTGAAAAATTCTTGTCCATTAATGATTGAACTATAACCACTTGTATTCATGACTATGGCAAGTATTGCAAGAGCTGAAACAATTGCATAGGGTATTCTTGTCTTTATATTTTTGCTATAAATCTTGTTTTCTCTTTTTATCTTCTTTTTCTTTTTGCTTGAATAAAAACAAAGTACTGGAATATCCAAAATAAATAGGAGATTTAATGGGTTTATGATAGTTTTTACACTTTCGCTTACTTGGGCTACTTGTCCCAATTGTTTCACCATATTTACCGAAGGAAGTCCGTTAAAGTATTGATAATATACTACATCTACAAACATGATTGCAGATATTATATTGTAGAAAGAAAAAGCAATACTCTGTTTCTTTTTGTTGTGGCTAAAATATATAAGTGAAAAGAAAAATATTATATATAAACTACTCACAATAAATACTAAAACTTTGTTGTACTCTATTTTAGTTAAAAACATAAAAAGCATCATCTTTAATAATAACAAAAAAGATAAAACCATTTTACTGCCCCCAAGTATTAGATTTTTTCTACTATATTATATATTATTACTTTACAACAATACAAACTATGAATCAAGTTTGTTAAAATATTTGTTATGGAATTTTTTATGATATAAAAAAGGACTGAGTTCTATTTAAATAGAACTCAGTCCTTAATCTTCTACTTTGCCAATTCATATAGTGCTTTTTCATATATCTTGGTGAGAAGCAACAATTTGTTTACAGATATAAACTCATTGGCTTGATGAGCTATTTCTTCTTCATCTGGGAATACAGGTCCAAAGGCTACTGCATTTTCCATAGCCCTTGCATATGTGCCTCCTCCTATAGTTATAGGTTTGCTGTCTTTATCTCCTGTTTCTTCTCTATATACTTTCATGAGTTTTTGAACTAAAAAATTATCTTTTGGTACGTATAATGGCTTCATCTCTCCCTCGTCTTCAAAGAGTTCAATTCCTGTCCCCTCTAAATTTTCTCTGATTCCATCATATACAAGCCTACTACTGGATTTAATTGGATATCTGATATTTATAGATAAAACTATCTTTCCATCCTTCATTTCTATAACTCCAGGGTTAAAATCTAGTTTTCCAGATACATCATCTTCAAATCCACATCCTATAGCTTCTCCATGATGTTTAAATGCTATCTTTTCATTGTAAATATTGATGAAATCACATATATCACATTTACAATCTAATATTTCTCCAAGGAACTCTAGTATATAGGATATGGCATTTTTCCCTTTCCAAGGAGTGGAACCATGAGCTGAAACTCCTTTTGCCTTTATCTTTATATCGTCTCCATCTTTTTCAGTGGCCATTTGATATCCAGTTTTGTCTTTGAATTCGTTAAATTTCTTTTCTAGGGCTGAAAAGTCTTTAGCTGTAATCACTGCTTCACAATAATCCGGAACCATATTTACTGCGTTTCCACCTTTTATGCTCTTTATAGATATATCTCCACAACAAGTATCTTTTATTTCCTTTACAAGATCAAATGCTATAATCCCCTTTTCTCCATGAATAACAGGGAAGTTTGCATCTGGTGTAAAAGCCATATCTGGTGCCTTTTCATGTGCAAAATAATATTTCATACATCCCCACCCTGTTTCTTCGTTGGTCCCAAATATAATCCTTATTTTTCTACTTAAAGGCATTTTTTTGTCCTTTATACTCTTCATAGCATATAATGCTGCCATAGCAGGTCCCTTGTCATCTATAGCTCCTCTGCCATATATTTTCCCATCATGGATTTCTGCTTTATATGGAGGGTAGTCCCATCCATCACCTTCAGGAACTACATCAAGATGAACAAGTATTCCTACAGTTTCTTCACCTTCACCAAATTCTGCATATCCTGCATACCCATCAACATTTTTGGTTTCAAATCCCATATCTTTTGCTAGGTTAAGAGCATATTCCAAAGCCCTATATGGTCCTTCTCCAAAAGGCATTCCTTCTTTTGGCGCTCCTTCAACACTCTTTATTTTTATAATCTCTTGAGTTGAAGATATTACATCTTCCATGTTTTTCGCCCCCTAATTTTATTTTATGTAAACTCACTCTCTAAAACTAATGAATTTGTTGTTGTTTAAAATATTTAAATATTCTGCAAGTCTTTCATAAAGCGGCTCTGCCTTCTCTTTAAATTTCTCTTTCACTAACTCTCCTATTTGATATACATTTCTTTTACCATCTATATTCTTCCATATAAAGCTACCTAGTTCATCTAAATCTATTTTAAATTTATCTGGTACAAAAAAAAGCTTTATAGCTATTTTGTCAAAAAAAGAAGTTCTGGGAACTATCAATTGAATATTTCCATCTTCTATTATTTTCTCTTCAATCTTTTCAGATTTTATAGGTACGAATTCTAAATAATTTTTGCCTTTGTCCGTTTTAGCCATTTTATCCCTCCATCTGAAAAATTAGAATTATCTTGGGATAAACCCAAGATAATTTCTAATTTTCTTCTGTCTTCTTCCATGTAGAATATTTCAAAAGAGTCATGATTAAAATTATGAAAAATACTACTGCTCCGTATTTCCCTAATACTTCATCTCCAAAGGCAACTTTATCCAATACACTGCCTTCCCCTACTTGGATAACAGCAAGTATTGCAAGTAAAATTCCTATAAGTCCTTCACCAGCTATAAGACCTGAAGAATACAATACTCCACTATTGATCTTTTCATCAGCTGCTTTTTCACTAAGTTTATTTTTAGCTTTTTTGCTATCCAATATGCCTCTTATGATTCCACCAACCATTATAGGTGTACTCAAGTGGATTGGAAGATATAGTCCTACTGCAAAAGGAAGTATCTGAATTCCAAGTAGTTCTACAACTACTCCTATACCTATACCTACAAATATAAGTACCCAAGGTAGATTTCCATTCATAACTCCTTCTATGACAAGTCTCATCATACTAGCCTGTGGTGCAGGAAGTTCTGCTGAACCAAATCCCCATGCCTTGTTTAAAAGCACCAATACATATCCTATAACCAAAGCAGAAGCAACAACACCTATAAGCTCTCCAATTTGCTGTTTTTTAGGAGTTGCTCCAACCAAGAAACCTGTCTTTAAGTCTTGAGACATATCCCCAGCTATAGCTGTGATGATACATATTACAGTTCCAACTAAAAGTGCTCCAATCATTCCTTCTTCTCCATCAAAACCTATGGCTTTGAATATAATACTTGCAACTAGTAATGTTGCAATAGTCATACCTGATACAGGATTGTTGCTACTTCCAACCAATCCTACAAGTCTTGCTGAAACTGTTGCAAACAAGAATCCAAATATTGCAATGAGTATAGCACCAGCTATTCCAACTGGTATTATAGGAGTTGCTGCAATGAATATTATCAATGCAATGACACATATAAGTGCAACTTTCATAGACATATCAGCATCAGTTCGTAAATTTGAATCTCCGCCAGCTCCTGAAGCTTTAAGACCACTCATAGCTTCTTTAAATGTTCTGGCAATAAGAGGCATAGATTTGATAAGACTTAAAATTCCTCCAAAGGCTACTGCCCCAGCTCCAATATACCTCAAATAATTGCTCCATATTCCCCAATAGTCAAGCTCTGACAACGCTACGGATGCAGGATAGATAGCTTCTGGAATATATTGTCCTAGATGTGCAATAAGTGGTATGATAACAAGCCAGCCAAGAATTGCTCCAGAAAGCATATAGGCTGAAATTTGAGGTCCAACGATGAATCCAACTCCAAGTAGTGCTGGAAGTACATCCATTCCTATAGCTGCCCCCCGGTAACCTTTTATTCCCCATTCAATTTCACTTGGGAACAATTTGAAACCATCAGCTATAAATTTGTAAATTGCACCTATTCCAAGTCCTGAAAATACTGTTTTTGCCTTTACTCCGCCAGTTTCTCCAGCCTTTAATACTTCAGCACAGGCTGTTCCTTCTGGATATGGCAATGTACCATGTTCATTGACTACAAGAGCTTTCCTCAAGGGAATCATGAAAAATACTCCCAATAGTCCGCCTACAAGAGATGCTGTTATGATTTCAACCATATTTGGTTCTGCCATTCCAAGCTCTTGTGACCAGATAAACAATGCAGGCAATGTAAATATGGCTCCTGCTGCAAGAGATTCTCCAGCTGAGCCTATGGTCTGAACCATATTGTTCTCCAAAATAGAGTCTCTCTTCATGATTCCACGGATGATTCCCATAGAAATAACTGCTGCTGGTATAGAAGCACTAATAGTCATACCTACCCTAAGTCCTATGTAGGCATTTGCAGCTCCAAAAACTATTGACATAATGATTCCTATGATAATTGATGTAGCTGTAAATTCAGGCATTATTTTGTCTGCTGGTATATACGGAGTAAACTCATTTGTTTTCTTGACCTGTTCAGTCACATTAAAACCCCCTTTTATTTATTTTTTAAACCTTTATCTTTTTAGGACAAAGGTCTAAATCCTCTTCCCATATATATCTATGCTGAACATTGTGTGAAATATTAGAGTCGTTTGAATATTCCATTTATTTATTTTAGATTATATACCATATTTATATTTTTATCAATATTTAAAAAATTAGTTATTATTTTGGCCATATTCTATAAAGTGTATTTTTATGTTGTAAAATGTCAAATTGTTGACCAATAGGTATTTTTAAGTCAAAAAAGAAAGAAGGGACAGCTTTCTGTCCCTTATATCTAATCTCTTTGAATTAGAGGTATTTCTATTTCTAAATTTTCTGTTGGATATGTTGAGCATGGATGAATATAGCCATACATCTTGTCTGCTATTCTTCTTCCATCTACATCCTTCTTTATATATACATCGCCAGCTATTAGCTTAGATCTACAGAATCCACATTCTCCACTTCTACATTCAGAAGGAGAAGCTATGCCTGCTTTTTCTAAAGATACCAATATTGTATCTGTAGCTTTTGCAGGAATAGTCACATTGCTAGTTCCTATATGAACTACAATATTGAAAACTTCATCCTTCAAATCTTGCGGATAATCTGGGTATTTAGTTATATCATTTGCTTCTCCAGGAGCTTCTTTTCTGATTCTTCTCCTTGGAATATTTAGTTTTGCAAGTTCACCGTCCAAATAGTCATACATTCCCTTTGGTCCGCATATGATAAATGTCCTATCTTCTACATCTACTTGTTCCTTTATAAGTTCTGCACTCAAATATCCCGTACACCCGTCCCAGCCTTCACATGGATGATTGCATACATATACAACTTTTACTTTTCCATTTGATTGTTTTTCAAAGCTATCCAATTCTTCTTTAAATATTATCTCATCTTCTCTTTCTATTCCGTAGAATAAAGTAAAGTTAATGTCTAAATCTTTTTCAATTATATCCCTTGCAAAAGAACGCATTGGAGTGATACCACTGCCCCCAGCCAATCCTATTACATTTTTTGCATCTCTCACTGGATGATAATAGAAAAATCCCAATGGACTCGAAGATTCTACTTTGGTTCCAACCTTCCAATTTTCCCATATATATTGGGTGAAAAATCCACCTTCTTTTTTCCTTATGGTAATTGTATAAAATCCTCTCTTTAGTGCATCATGTGGAGAAGATGATAGGGAATAAGGTCTTGTTATTTTGCTTCCATTTACTTCTGCTTTTATGCTTATATATTGACCCGCTCTGAAATAAGGTAGCTTTTCCGTTCCACTTTCCTTATCTGGTACAAATTTAAAAGTCTTTGTATCTTTTGTCTCTTCAGTTATCTCATCAATAACCATATATACCTTATCTGGATGGAGTATTTTTGCCAATTCTCTCATTGGATCATAGGGATCTAATTCAGCTGATGCTTTCCCTATCATTTGCTGTCTGGTAGGGATTATATCATTAAAACTTTTCATAGCATTTTCATATCTTTCTCTCATTATTTATTCACCTCCATCTCTTTTTCCATGACCTTTAACATTTTTGCAGTTACTTCTTTACCTGATGTTAAACTACAACTATAAGCATGAGCATTAGTTGAGCAACCGCCAACAAAGTCTAACCCCTTGATAGACATTTTAGTTTCTTCAGCATCAACTACTTTTCTTATGAGACTTCCGTTCCATGGATGTTGTTCATAGCCAAATACCATACCCTTATAAGCTCCAGTGTATCTTGACCAAGTTTCTGGAGTCACCATTTCTATTTCTTCAATATGATCCCTCAAGTTTACATTTAGAGCCTTTTCAAACATATCAACCAAATATCCTGCAAGCTCATCTTTCACTTCAAAATAATTTTCTTCCGTTACATTTTTCCAAGCATCCCCCATTACAAGACCAGTTATAGACAATTGACAAATTCCTTTTCCAGTAGTACCTGGCACAGCCTTGTCTAAACATATAGCTGAAACCCATTTGGATGGTACAAATTCATAGAAAGATTTATATATTTCTTCTACATCAGAAGTATCACCAATGAAGTACTCGTAGTCATGAATTCCCAATTCATCTGGTTCTCTGTCAAGTCCTAAATAAACAGTGATTGCTGAACAAGATGGTGTTTGAGCATTTATTTTTTTAGCTTCAAATTCCGATATTTCAGATTTTGGTTCTATCATTCTTCCATATACCACATGAGGATGAGCATTAGATAGAACTATATCGGTTTCAATAATTGTACCATCAGCCAATTCTACTGATTTCACTTGACGATTTTCTACATGAATTTTTTCAACTTTGCAGTTGAATTCTACTTGTCCGCCTAATTCTCTGATTCTCTCTACTATTGATGTAGAAAGAGCATGAGATCTATTAGTTGGTACATATGCACCTGTAGTCAAATAGCCACAAATCATATAACACCAAGTCACAAAAGTAAGTTCGCTTAAAGCTGGGCCTTGATAGCACCAATATGGAGTTATAAGTTTCATTGCCTTTTCCGGTATATTAAATTCCTTATGAACTTCTTCTACAGTCTTGTAAACATTTTCAACAAATCCTTTGTATTTAGTAGCCATCTTCATCTTGTCTGGTTTTTTGCCCTTTGCAGCACAGTCTCTAATATACAATATACCTTCATATACATTGTTGCAAAGTTTCATGTATTTTGTCACTTCTTTTTTACTTCCTGGAACTTCCTTTTCTATGGTTTCGATGAAATTTTCTATTCCGAATGGTAGTTTTACATTTATATTATCATTTGGTAGGACTATTACATATGGTTCTGGAACTCTATTTAATTCGTATTCTACACCTGCATCTTCAAGCAATTTTCTGATAGGCCCCATATTTTCTGGAGTATCAAAGTCTAGCAATTCATGAAGAGTTGCTTCAAAATCAAATCTCCCTCTGACAAAACTAGTAGCAAATCCTCCTAGTAAATTGTGTTGTTCTAGAACCAATACTTTTTGACCAAATAGTGCTGAGTGTAGTCCCGCACTTAATCCACCCATACCAGTTCCAATGACTACAACATCATAGTGAGGATCAAATCTACTCTTTGTGTTTAATGCAGTCACCATAAGCTTTTCCTCCTTTTTTGAAAATTATAAATATTCACAATTATATTTTATTTTATCTATGTAAATCGTCAAAAAAAATACAATGGCTATTTTTAGCCATTGTACTTATCTATATTTTGTTATGGTTTACACTCAATCATTTCTAGAAGCCTTCCATTCATGGGGTTTTCGTCCATTATTTAGAAAAATAATGTAAATACCTCTTGAAGGTATAATATTTGAAACAGTTTTTGCGACAGGAAGAACCGTCCCTGCTGTATCAAACTAGGTTTCTTTTGACCATTTCTGTGACTACAAAACTAGCTACGTCTTCTGCATAACTTCCTGGTCCAAATCCAGCATCGTAACCTAGTTCTTTTGCCAATTCATGAGAAAGCCTTGGCCCACCACATACCAATACTACTTTATCTCTCAATCCTTCTGCTTCAAGTAATTCAACTAGTTGAGTTAGATTTGGAATGTGGACATTTTTCTGTGTTACAACTTGAGAAACGAGTATTGCATCAGCATTTACTTCTATAGCTTTAGCAACAAGATCTTCGTTTAAAACTTGACTACCCATGTTTATAGCGTCCATTCCTTCGTATCTTTCTAGACCAAAGTGATGGTTGTAGCCCTTCATATTCATTATAGCATCTATTCCTACAGTATGAGCATCTGTACCAGTACAAGCTCCTACTATGGTTACTGTTCTCTTTATATTTTCTTTTATATATTCTTCTACTTCTTCTTTAGTCATAGTGTCAACATCAACTTTTGGCACTTCTATCTTTGAATAGTCAACAGTGTGAGTACATTTTCCATATACTACAAAGTAAGTGTATCCTATTCCTAAATCTGCATGGTGAACTACTGATGGTTCTTCTAGTCCCATTTTCTTTACAATTTGTCTTGCTGCTTCTATTGCTTCATCTCCATCTGGAACTGGCAATGTAAAACTCAATTGAACCATACCATCATTCATGGTATCTCCATAAGGTTTAACTTTTGTCAAATCTACCTTTGCTACATCTACCATTATCTGTCACCTCCAAGCATCAATTCGATGAATGGGTTGAAATATCCTGCATCTTTCTTTGCTACACCATCAAGGCCTTTTCCACCATCTCTTGGTCTTTTTACTCCACCAAATTTACCTTGTTCTATTGTAGAGAATAGTCCTTCTTTTTCAATTTGTTTTAGAAGATCGTCTGCATTGTTTAGTACTTCATTTGCTCTGTTTTGAATGATTCCATCTTCCTTAAATGTGATTTCATCTCCTAAATCTCTTGCATTGTTAAATATATATTCGGCATTTTCTATAGCTAAAAATCTATCGTGCATATGTGGAGTATGAATAGCTTCTGTAAGCATTCCAAGAAGTTGAATTCCTTGATGAGTCATGATGGATATCATATTGAACATGGCATCTTGAACATGACCTCTAAATATATTACCAGTCATATATTTTGTTGGAGGCATATATTTAAGTGGTGCATTTGGGAATATTTCTCTTGCCATTTGAGCTTGAGCTAATTCATATAAAAATCCATTTTCAAGATCTGGATTCATTTCAAAAGCATGACCAAGTCCCATTTGTTCTTCTGGAAGACCTGCCTTTAGTGCAAATTGTTCATTTATGAATTGGGATGCAAGTACAGTATGAGCTGCTTCTACTGCATCATCTGTTGTAAGATAATTGTCTTCACCAGTGTTTATGATGATTCCAGCATAGCCATTTATTACTCTTGAGAAATATTGATCAACTAATGTTCTCTGCATATTTATATCTCTAAATAGTATTCCATATAAAGCATCGTTTAGCATGACATCTAGTCTTTCATAAGCTCCCATAGCTGCAATTTCGGGCATACATAGTCCTGAACAGTAGTTGCAAAGTCTTATATATCTGCCTACTTCTTCTCCTACTTCATCTAATGCTTTTCTCATAAGTCTAAAGTTTTCTTGAGTTGCATATGTTCCACCAAAGCCTTCTGTTGTAGCTCCATATGGAACATAGTCAAGTAAGCTTTGACCTGTAGTTCTTATAACTGCTATGATATCCGCTCCTTGTTTTGCAGCAGCTTGAGCTTGAATGATATCTTCATATATATTTCCTGTAGCAACTATTACATAGATATAAGGTTGTTTGCCTTCTCCAAGAGTTCTTATATATTCATCTCTTTTTTCTCTATTTGCTTTTATCTTAAGTACAGTTTTTTCTGCTATTGGATATATAGTATCTCTTATCTTTTCTTCACTTGCAACCGGAAGTCTAGTTATATCCAATTCTCCACGAGAAATTTTTTCTGCTATAGCTTGAGGGTCATCTCCAGTTTGAATCATAGTATTTCCAATCCAGAAAGCTGCTCCTCGTTCTAATCCGCCACCTTCTTTGATATTATCTACTATTACATTTGGAAGTGGTCTATCTATTTCATCTACTCCATCTATTCCCAATAGTCTTGCAACTGTTCGCTCTGTAGATGTTGTAGTATGAAGGTCAATAAACTTTTGGACATCATCTGCAATATTTTTAGCCGCATTTCTAGCACTATCTACGACTTTTTGGTCAAGATTTAATTTGCTTTCCAATCGCCTCAGCCTCCTTTATTTTTCTTCTAATATCTTTTCCGCATCTTTTATGATACATTTATCTAATCCCATGAGTCTGGCAATATTCAGTGCATCTCTTGGCACTTCATTTTTGTGTTTTACCTTTTTCAATCTATAGTCCATGTATTTATTGATTATATCCATTTTATCTTCATTCTTATCCGTTAATTCATTATTTAATTTGTCAAAATCAATTTTAGAAAGTCCTACTACCTGAAGATGTTCTACTCCATCTATGTCTGCAATATTATCATAATGAGTAGTGATAAGAGTGATTGAAGTCTTGTCTTTTAGAAATTTAACTACAGCCTTTGAAATAGCATATCCTTCTTCAGGATTGGTTCCACGAGCAAGCTCATCTATGAGTATAAGACCTCTTTTGTGAGATTTTTCTACTGCATCTTGCACAAGTTTTATTTCTCCACCAAAGGTACTTAGTCCGCTATCTGTTGACTGCATATCTCCTATAGATGCACGAATGAAAAAATTTAGGCCCAATTTCATCTTTTTAGCTGGAACAAAAAGTCCATACTGGGCCATAGCGCACAATAGTCCGGATAGTCTCAAGCTAACTGTCTTTCCTCCCATATTGGCTCCCGTAATACAAGTAACTCCTTCTTTCAATTCTATGGATATAGGAGTAAATTTTAAATTTTTCTTAGATAAAAATTCTTCTACTTTGGGATGTCTTCCTTCTTCTATATATAGATAGTGATCTTCAGATATTTTAGGTTTGGTTCCATGAATTTCAGTGGCAAATTGTGCTTTTCCAAGTATGAGATCCAGCTTTCCGATACTTGCCATATTCCTAAATAGTTTCTTTCTATGGCTTGCTATTTCTCCACTGATTTTTTCTCTAATACTATATTCTTCTTTTTCTTCTCTCTCTTTTAGAATAAAACCTTTTCTCTCTAATTCATTTATTTCTTCTGTAGGTTTTAAGGCAAATTTTACATTCATATAGCTTTCCGAAACATAGGTAAGATGTGGATAATTTTCTATACTCTTTATAGTTTCAATATCTTCTTTAGATACAACCAAAGTCCCATCTGGTCTAATGTCTAATTTGAGGTCTTTTTTTATTTTTCCTTTTAATTCTTTTTTTTCGCTTTTTATCTTTTTTTCTATCTTTTTCTTTTTTTCTCTTATGCTCTTTAAATTTTCCGAATAGGAATCATATATATAAAAAGTTGCAATCCCTGTATCTTCTGGATCCAGCAATTTTTCAAGCTTTGGAATACTTTTTATATCAATATCTTTCCATGTATCTATCTCATACTTTTTAAGAAGAGATTCTAATTCTCTTATGAGAAATAGAAAGGATTTTATCTCAAACAATTCTACTTCTGTCAAAACACAACCTTCCATTGTTCGCTTGACAGAAGTTCTCAAATCTTTTACATGGGCAAATATATCTTCTATCTCTCTTCTGAAATGATTATCTTCAACATATTTAATGATACACTCTATTCTTTTTAATTCCTCTTTTAATTCTGATTCTTCTCCAGGCAAAAATGGTCTCATTTCTTCTTTATATCCTTTGCCATAAGGAGTTCTGGTTCTTATCTTGGACAATACATAGTCAAAATCTATACTTTCTCTTGTAAGCTCATCTAGAAAATCCATATTATTCACCACCAAGAACTACATCCATTACTGGCACATCAGTGATATAGTTTTTCATTTTATTTAAAAATTCTCTAGAATCAAAATAATATCCTTGTGGAGCATAGGGGTTTGTTGTAATGGCAATAAGATTTATGCTATTTAATACTTGCACTTTTATTCCGTATTTCATAAATCTCATCCAATCTTTTGGTTCTATAAATATTTTAGTTCCATCTTTCACTACTAAAGTCACATCTTTGTATCTTTTCGTAGTTTGATACAAATCTTTAACTGTATTTTTCACAAGAGAACCAGGAAGGACTACATATTTAGAATCCTCCCTTATATGGTCTCCTATAATGTTTCCACAGTTAAGAGCAGTTTTTACATTTAGCTTTTCTACATCAAATTGCTCGTCTATTATAGATACTTTTCCCGATTCCATTATGTCCGCTATAATAGATCTGGTCCGTTCATCTTCTACTTCATCCAATTTAAAGAGATTGGCTACATGTAGTGTTTCCTCTATGACTTTGTTCATATCTCTACTTAAAGTGGCTCCTGTAGACAATATAGTACCTTCTGAAACAGAGGGGGCTGCCGAGGACATTCTGTCTAAGGCTCCATCTATTATGACAAATTCCGCACCAAGACTTAACATCATATGGGAAACTTTTTTGGCTTCACTGACTGTCTGTGGCCCTGCCACTTGTACATAACCGCTATCTACTATCCGACCAATGACAATAGCACCTAGGGGAGTTCTATAATCTGTAACATTTACAATTTCTATTTTTGCATCTCCTAGAGGAAGAAGCTCTGTTGTAGTCGCCACAAAAGAGCCTTCTTCTAGGAATATTTTAGGTTTTTCTGTTTCGGTGACTAAATCTAAACTTTCACCATCTCTACCAATGGAGGTGATACCAATAGTCACTCCTTCATCTATGGCTTCTTCTATGAGACAATTTAATGTGACAGTCTTTCCTGTATTTTTTGCCATTCCTACTATAGATATTGTTTTATACTTTCCTTTTACAAGCTCTAGCAGTGACAATTAGAACACTCCTTTGGTTTTATAATTATTTATTTTGATTTCTCTTTGCTGCTCTGTCTCTTCTTTCCATTTGAGTTGGTTCAAGAGCTTTCACTTCTCCACCTTTTATAAGTCCTGCAACTCCATGTAAATTGTATTTGTTCTCATCTGTTGCTTCTTCAATATATTGAGGTTCAGTATAAGTTGTGATAACTCCCTCATAGTTTCTTAAAACTACTTTTGTAGGAGACATACTGATTAAATATTGTGGCATAACAGGAGTCTTTCCGCCTCCACCAGGAGCGTCAATAACAAACGTTGGTACACAATATCCTGAAGTATGGCCTCTTAGGGATTCCATTATTTCCAATCCTTTAGATACTTTTGTTCTAAAGTGTTCAATACCCATGGACAAGTCACATTGATAGATATAGTATGGTCTAACTCTCATCTTTACAAGCCCATGAACTAAATCCATCATAGTATCTGGATTGTCATTTATTCCTCTTAGAAGTACTGATTGATTTCCCAATGGTATACCTGCATCTGCCAATTTTCTACAAGCTTCTGCTGATTCCTTAGTGAACTCTTTTGGATGATTGAAGTGAGTATTTAACCATATTGGGTGATATTTCTTAAGCATATTCACTAAATCATCAGTTATTCTTTGAGGCATAACTACTGGTGTACGAGAACCTAATCTTATGATTTCTACATGAGGTATTTCTCTTAATTTTTTAATTATATATTCAAGTTTGTCATCTGATACCAATAGACAGTCTCCACCTGACAACAATACATCTCTAACTTGAGGAGTGTTTCTAATGTATTCTATACATTTGTCTATTCTATCCATTGGAACTCCTGAATCATTTTGTCCTGCAAATCTTCTTCTTGTACAATGTCTACAGTACATAGAACATTGATCTGTAATCAAGAAAAGTACTCTATCTGGATATCTGTGAGTAAGACCTGGCACTGGTGAATCTGTGTCTTCATGTAGTGGATCTTCCATATCTGCCGCACTTTTATGAGTTTCATATATAGTTGGAACAGCTTGCATTCTAACAGGGTCTTTTGGATCATCTGGGTCCATAAGAGATGCATAGTATGGGGTGATTCCCATTCTAAATTTCTTTAAAACTTCATTTATCTCTTCTGCTTCTTTCTCTGTAAGATTGATTACTTTTCCTAATGTCTCTACATCTGTAATCCTATTTCTAACTTGCCATTTCCAATCGTTCCATTCATCCTCTGTGACATTTTCCCAAATTTCAATGTCTTTATATGATCTCATTTAAGAAATCCTCCTTTTTGATAGGTTTAATTTTATCTATGCATACAATTCTTCAAATATCTTTTTAAGAGCTTCACTCTCTCTCATGATTTGTAGTGATATTTCAGCATGTCCTTTAGTGTATCCATTTCCCATAATCATAGTTACGTCTTTTCCTACTCCTTCTGCACCTAGAGCTGCTTTTGTGAAGCTTGTAGCCATACTGAAGAAATATACCAATCCATTGTCTTTAGTTGCAAGAATGCTTGACATTTCTGTGTTTGGAATATTAACTACGTTTATAAGAATATCTGCCATTTCTCCATTTGTAGCTTCTGCTACTTTGTTCATTACTTCAACTGCATCTGTTGCATTTGCCTTAATATATACATCTGCCAAATTTGCATTTTTAACTCTTTCTATAGTCTTATCACGTGAACCTATGCAGATAACCTTTCCTGTAACTCCAGCTCTCTTCTTTGCTTCATATAGACAAAGCATTCCTGACTTTCCAGTTCCTCCAAGAACTACAACTGTATCTCCAGGTTTAACTAATTTTGCAGTTTGAGCTGGTGCCCCTGCTACGTCTAATACTGATAATGCTAGGTTTTCTGGCATATCTGTAGGAATCTTTGCATAAATTCCGCTTTCAAATAATATAGCTTTTCCCTTTATATCTACTTGATCTATTTCTGGTCTAACTTCGAGTATTTCGTCAATTCTAAGTGGTGTCAATGATAGTGAAACCAATGTAGCTATTTTATCTCCAACTTTAAGATCAGTCTTTCCTTCAAGAGCTGGTCCAATTTTTTCAATTGTTCCTATAAGCATTCCACCTGAACCTGTAACTGGATTTTGATGTTTTCCTCTTTCTGCTACAATTCCCTTCATAATTTTCTTGATTTCTTCTACATCTCCATTAGCTTGTTCTCTTATTTGTGTAAAGCTTGCTGAGTCAACATTTAAAGTTTGAACATCAATAAGAATTTCATTGTCATAAATCTCCATATCATTGTCGATTTTTAATGCCGGTTGTGGCAATACTCCCTTTGGTTCTATAACTCTATGTGTTCCGTATGGACATCCTTTTTTCATATTGCATTCCTCCTCTAAATTTTTGTCTTTTCATTGTCAATTTATATTAATGCAATTTATGTGCCAACTTGACAAAATTAGATAAAAACTGTATTTTTCAAGGTTCTCAGTGAAATACAGTTTGAAACTTTGATAAAAAATAAACACATCTGCCAGCTTTTCGGCACTACTTGAGTTTATATTTGTTTATTTTGTATTGAAGAGTTTGCCTTGGAAGTTTAAGTTTTTCAGCAGAACGAGTTATATTCCAATGAGTTTTTTCAAGGGTTTCAAGTATTATACATTTTTCTGTTTCCTCAAGCAATTCTGTAAGGGATACATCTTCACCTTTTTTCTGTTCGTCCCTATGTTTTTTAAATTTTTGTGGCAAATGTTTTACTTCTATAGTTTCTACATCATATAAACTCATTATTCCTTCTATAGTGTTTTCAAGTTCTCTGACATTTCCTTCCCATTCATAGGAAAGAAATATTTCCATTACTTCTCCTGATACTTCTTTAACAGACTTTTTCAATTTCATATTTAATTTGTCAATAAAATATTTTGTAAGAACAGGAATATCATCTCTTCTTTCTCGTAGTGGAGGTATTTCAAGATTTACTACATTTAATCTATAGTACAAGTCTTTTCTAAGAATTTTTTCTCTTACAGCTTCTTCTGGTGGAATATTGGTTGCAGCAATAATTCTAGTGTCTATGTCTATAGTCTTTGTGCCTCCTACTCGCCTTATAGAGCTATCTTGAAGGACTCTTAAAAGCTTTGCTTGAAGCTCTAATGGCATAGAATTTATTTCATCAAGAAATAAAGTACCTCCATTAGCTAATTCAAAGAGTCCTTGTCTATCTTCTGCTCCTGTGAACCCTCCTTTTACTGTTCCAAATAATATTCCTTCCAGCAAATTGGATGGAAGTGCTGCACAGTTTTGAGCTATAAAAGGCCCATATTTTCTGGAACTAGCATTGTGAATAGAATGGACAAACAATTCTTTACCGGTACCTGTTTCCCCATATATGAGAACTGGAGCATCTGCATCAGAAGCCTTTAGAGCCAATGACTTTAGAGCTAGCATCTTTTTATTTTCGCCTATTATGTCTATGAAATTGTATTTGCCTTTTTCTTTGTCATCTTTGTTCTTTTTTTCACTGTTTTTATAGAGTTTTGATTGGAGATCTACTATGGTTTCTGACATTTTCTTGACTTGAGTTATATCCCGAGAGATTTCTAATGCTCCAACTACTTTGCCTTTAGATTTTATGGGGATAGAAGAGTTTATAGTTGTTATTTTTTTGCCTTTATAATTTATGAAAGTTTGCTCTACATTCAATATAGGCTCTCCAGTTTTCATGACTATAAGAAGTGTACTTGTTTCTTCTGATAGAGATGGATATATCTCTAAAATATGCCTTCCTTTGGCCCTATCCCTATCTATATCGTCAATTGTTTGGGCAAATCTGTTGTAGTAGACTATTCTTCCATTTTTGTCAATGATGTGGATGCCTTCGTCTAAATAGTCTAGTATTTCATAAATATTTTCTCTTATGAAAACATCATTCATATTTTCCCTCCTTTTATGACGCCTGATTTTTGGCACCAATAGCCAAATATTAGGCACTATTAAGTGCCTATAGTAGTTCTATATTTACTTTTTGTATGGTAGATATTTCCTTTCTCAATATATTTCCACCAATTCTTCTAAATTTTTCCGGATCATCGCTTACATAAAATTCATATTTTCCTCCATCAATTTTTTCAGAAAGCAATCCATTTTCTTTGAGAAGAATTTTTGTACTTTGGGCAGTTTCATATGCTGGATTTACCAATGTAACCCTGTCACCCATGACTTTTCCAATAGTATACCTTAAAGCTGGGTAATGAGTACATCCAAGTACCAGGGTATCTGTATCGTGTTCTTTTAATTCTTGAAGATATTTCTCTGCTGTCATATTGGCTACATCTGAATCTTCCCAACCCTCTTCAACTATAGGAACAAATAGTGGACAAGAAATACCTATGACTTCTAAGTTTGGATGAATTCTTCTTATTTTTCTTTGATAAGCTTCGCTATTTATTGTACCTGTAGTACCTATAACTCCAATTTTATTGTTTTTTGTAGCTGATACAGCTGCGTTGGCTCCAGGCTCAATGACTCCCAATATTGGTATTTCAAATACTTTTTTGGCTTCTTCCAATGCCATGGCGCTAGCAGTATTGCAAGCAATGACTATAGCCTTTATATCTTTGCTTAAGAGGAATCTTATGCATTGAAAAGAATATTTTATGACTGTTTCTCTAGATCTGGTTCCATAGGGAATTCTAGCTGTATCTCCAAAATATATTACATCTTCTCCTGGAAGCTGTTCTACAATTTCTTTTAAAACCGTTAGTCCACCTATACCTGAATCAAATACTCCAATTGGTCTATTGTCCATAAAAAATTCCCCCTTTTATTATATTGTATAGATAAAAGGGGGAATTTACAACTTATTTTTAGAAGGTGAGAGTACCATTTTCATCTTTGATTATTTGAAGTATTTGTTCTTCTTTTCCACTCATTGCATTTATATATATGATAAAATCTGAATCTTTGTATTTTCCCTTGAATTCATAACATAAGAGCTCCTTGCTTCCTTTTGGAATCATAGCAAGCCTTATGCTATTTATATCAAAATCAACTCTTACTTTTTTTCTTGCCTCTTCTTTTGTCAAGGAAGGCTTTTCAATATTTCTATCTTTGTGATTCATCAAGTAAGTAGAAGAATCAAATCCTACTATTTCTCCATTGTCCAATGCCACTTTAACTTTCACAAGATCTGGATATATAGTGACCTCATCTTGTTTGTAAGCAAAGTTAAATAACATTGTTCCATCATATTTTAGAGAATAATTGGGTTCCATATCTTGATATCCTTTTTCTTTAAGAAATTTCGCTGCTCTTTCTTCTGCTTGTTTAGCTGAAATATTTACATTTGAAACTCCTCTAGGATTAGCCATCCATACAACTTTTCCTCCTGCTTCACTGACTCCAATATATATAGCCATTTCTTTTGGAGTGTTTTTAGGAAGAATACTAAAAGTATAGGATGGAATTCTTGCTGTAGAAATGTCTTGACCTTTTTCAAAAGGAGTTACTTTGTCTATTTTTTTATTGCCTAAAAAATCCCTTGCCACCTTTTCAGCTTCACTTTGGGTAAACTTCTTGTTCCCGAGTCCAACTGGTTTTTTATTTAACTCTTGATCTGAAAAGGGTCCATCATATATAAGTTCTGGTGCCTTTCCCATTTGTTTTTCTATGCTTCCCAAACTTGTAGCAAACATCTTTTTATTTGCTTCTTCTAGTTTATTTTTCTGTCTTCCTTTAGTATTTTCCACAGTAAAGTTTTGTTCTAATATTTTGTCATGGAGAGCTGACAATTCACCGTTGAAATTTGCAGAGCCTTCTTGCAGCTTAAATAGTGCCTCTCTTTGCTTGCTTGTTAACTCTTCTCCATCTAAATGAGACTGCATAAGTGAAAAACTGTAATCTGCCACTTGAGTCAGAAACTTTTCTGTTTTGGCAATTTCCGAGTGAGTCACTGGCAATTGAGAAAGCTTATCTTGGGCAGAATAAGCCTCATTCATTATCTGAGAAAGCAGTAGCACATTTTGTTCTCTGGATTCTGAAACCAAAGCTTTCGATAAAGATACCTGTACATTTTCCACATGTTTTTTGGCATCATAAAAAAGCCTCTGATAATCATTAGTTAAATTCGTCTGTAATTGTCTTTTATCAGTTAATTGATTGTACCCCCAAACTATTGATACTACAAGGGCGATACTAAGTATGGTTGGAAGTATCCATCTTTTATCTCTCACATTTTCACCTCCTATCTTCCAAACCAGTGCTTACCTATTTTAAGTACAACTTTTCTTGACCATATCCAGCGACTAGTAGCTGTAGCTGGGTTCCAATAGTAGGTACAACCATAAGTAGGATCCCAACCATTTAGTGCATCTCTGGCAGCTTTTATAGAATCTTTTCCAGGAGCCATATTTATTTGACCATCTGCTACAGCTGTAAAAGCTAGGGGCTGATATATAACTCCTGCTACTGTATTTGGAAAAGAAGGATGCCTAGTTCTATTGAGTATAACTGCTCCTACAGCTACTTTCCCTACATAAGGCTCTCCTCTTGCTTCCCCATGAATTGCCCTTGCAAGTAGATAGACATCATCTTTTCTATTGATACCTGCAGTAGATGTCTTCCTAGCCGCAGCCCTTGAAGTAGTGGCTAAGGATAGCCCCATAGCCCTAGCCGTGCCCTCTCCTACTACTCCATCTACTTTAAGTCCATTTTTCTTTTGAAATCTTCTGACAGCTCTATAGGTTCTAGCTCCATATACTCCATCTACTTTCCCATCATAATATTTCCAATTTCTAAGTTTCCATTGAACATTTTTTACATCCTGCCCCCTACTGCCCCAATACAATGTTCTAGAGGATTGATAATAATCATAACTAGCTGAAGTTTCTAATTGTTTTTTTGCAGGTTCATAAAAAGTAAATATTGAAACAATAAGTAATATGATTATAGTCCCTATAAATACTTTCTTCTTCAAATGGTAAATCCTCCTTTCATTTTATTTATGACTTTATTTTTTGTAAAATAAAAGTTTTTATGCAAGAAAAAAGGATGTTTATTCTAACATCCTTACTATTTGTATTTTGGTTTTCTGAAACAGCTCCACAATTTTTGACTTTGGTCTTATTTGTTGACTGTTCTCTACAGTATTTAATTCACTTGTAGCAGAAACTCCATGATTTATATCTACAAAACATAGAGGTGGAAACATGACGCACCACCAATTTTTCCCTCTTCCTTCTCCTATAATTACTTTGAGTGCTTCATACTCTCCTGCTGGAAGTGTTAATTTTCCATAACTCTTAGTGGGAAATGTGTCTTTGCCTAAAATCACCCTTACGCCATAATCTTTTCCTTGCCTCTTAATTTCTTCTTCCGCAATGTGCTTTATTCCTTTCATATTTTTCTCTATGATACTTCTAGACTCTTCTATGCTTGAAGAATCTCCAAATTTTTCTCCAACCTCTGATAGTATTTCATCCCTTACTTTGAGTTTCAGTTCTTGGTCTTCAGGAGAATCGCTATTGGCTATAACATGAAATCTGATGACTTCCTTTTTTATATCCATCTCATTTGAAGTATGTATGTTTTCATAGGGGTAAACTATATATACCATCGTGATGATAAACAGTGACAATATGAGAATAAGTTTTTTTTCTTTCATTTCTATCCTCCTCAAAGTCTTGTCCTTTTTATCTGTTTCTATTTATTAGTAAGTATTGACCAAAAACATTTTTTTATTCATATTTTTCTCATATTCACCTCGTAAGACCAGCCCTTCTTATTTTAGTATCTACAATTACATTTATGTCTAAATTGGGAAACACTTCATCCCAATCCTCATTCACTTTTTCCCATAAATTTGGTTTGAACTTATATATATATTCAGCTATTCCTATAGCATCTGCATTGTATTTTTTTTGCAATTTGACCACTGAATTTTCTACTTCCTTTTTTATGGTTTCTGATATCTTCTCTTCTACTTTATCAATAAATTGTTGACTAAAAACATCTTCTTTCTTGCCATTTGGACATTGCTGAATATATCCTACAGTAGAAATGTTTAAATCTACTTTTATTTTTCCTCCTGTTTCACTCACTCGTTTTTTAGAAATAACATTAGTTATGACATAGGAGACAACTGTACCATTGTAAGGTATGTCTATTATTTCAGACTTAACTTTGTTTCTAGCTAATGCAATAGCCCTATTTTCTTTTTCCCCTACCCATCCTACAAGTCTATAGTCTTTTAAAACTGCTCCCCCAGACAATTTAAATTCATTTTTTTTAGGCACAGCTCTAGGAACTATAGTTGAACCACAAAAATCAAAATCTTTTATGACCTCTGAAAAGGTTTGAGAAGTAAATCTTGCCGCAACACTATCATTTTGAAGCATACTGTTTAAATATCCTCCTATAACTGCCAACTCCTCCATCTTTGTACTCACTACATCCTTTGCAGTTCCTTGAGCCACTACAACCATTGCTTTGGTATTGATTCTAGGATCTCTATTTATTCCATCAAAAAATTCTTTTATCATTTCTGGTTCTTTGAACAATTCTTCTCCAATGACTATTACTTTCAAATGTTTGAAAAAAAATGGATTGTTTATCCTAGTTGTCAGTTGTCTGCTTCCATCAAAAACTGTTTCAGCAACTGTAGACTTGACAAATTTAGCTTCTTTTTGTGATGGATTTTTTCCCACAGCTCCTATATTGGGATAAACATAGGTAATCACATATCTTCCTTCTTCATCCGGATCTTTGTTTAAGTCTACTCCCGAAAGAGTGACAAAATTTCTCTCATTTATTTCAATTGAATCCCAACATCCGCTTAAGAATATCATTGTAAATATTAAGAATATCATTAAAAATCTTTTCATATCTAACCATCCTTCCTTAAACGAGCTATTATGTATAGCATTGTTGGACATATAAACAATGTGAAAGTTCCCAATATTTTAGACATAGTATCTATTTGACTATATACTTGACTTAAATTTTGTGGGATGAGAGATATAATATATACTATTGGAATTAAAGGCAATATAAAAAAATCATGTCTTTTTGTATTGAATATACTTTTCAATATAATTCCGCTTATATACATTATGGGACCGATAGTACCAAAGACAACCAATACCCAGGCCGACATGACAAGGGCATCTAAATTTTCTATAAAAAATCCAGGAAGTTCTATTTCTCTCATTATGGACAACATTGGCCAAACTTGTCTTTTAGTATCATAAATTCCAAGCTGGGCGAGAGATATAAAAAATGTAATTAAATAAATAATTGTTATATAAAAAATACTTTTTATGCTATATCTTAATGAATCTTTTGGTTTTTCTATGTAGGCC
The DNA here is from genome assembly GCF_900130025.1 of Sporanaerobacter acetigenes DSM 13106. Lineage (NCBI taxonomy): Bacteria > Bacillati > Bacillota > Tissierellia > Tissierellales > Sporanaerobacteraceae > Sporanaerobacter > Sporanaerobacter acetigenes. The sequence goes on from NZ_FQXR01000004.1 coordinate 130,963, forward strand.
ATAGCTATAAGTATTATTTCAAATCCAACATAGCTAAAAGAAATATATCCAAGACCTTTAAGTATATTTTTTATATCACCAAGACCTATCCTAAAGAGTGGAAATATATTTGTATAGTCCATAGTTGGAAGTGCTAAAATGGTAAATATAAACATGATTGTTCCAACTATAAATATAAGTATGATTGCCATCCTCCCTATAGCTCCAAAATCTTTTCTTGCTATATATGAAGAAACAAGTAACATTGTGATTATGATGACTTCTGTTGGAGTTCTGTCAAGTAAAAAAGCTTTGATGACCTCAGCAAAAACTCTGACTTCAAAGGCCAGCATAAATATATAGAATATGATATAAAGTATATTGAATACATCAAACAAAGTAGTACCCACTATTTTTTTCCCATATTCAAAATAGACTTCTCCAGGAAACATCTTGTTTAATTTATACATTATGTATAAAAAAGGTAAGGTAACAAGCCCTCCAACGATTATTATGATCCATCCATCATTGCCTAGAATATTGGCTAAAACATTTGGAAGAGATAGTACTCCTACACCTATGGCAATAGTCAAAATAAGTGCTTCCAATTGACCATTAGATATTCTATTTTTCCTTTCCATATAATCACCTATTTAATCCTTTTTTTATCTTTGGGATATGTAAATGTTGGTCTATACCTCATTCTACTCATAGGTACCCTAGCCAATACATCCTTTAAATCTCCAGTATTAAGCCCTAATCCTGAAAAAGGTGAAGTAAATGGAATACCAAAACTGTTTAAATCAGCTAAATGCGTAAGCATAAGTATGATTCCAAGCATTATTCCGTAAAGGCCCAATATGGAAGCTAATACCATGACAAAAAATCTATAAAATCTAAGAGCTGCTGCAAATTCATAGCTGGGAATAGTAAAGGAAGCTACAGTAGTTACAGCTACTATGATGATCATGAGGGGACTCACTATTCCTGCTTCTACTGCTGCCTGCCCTATGATAAGACCTCCTACAATTCCAATTGTAGTTCCAATGGGTCCTGATATTCTAGTACCTGCTTCTCTTAAAAATTCTATAGTTATTTCCATCAAAAAAGCTTCTATTACCGCTGGAAAAGGTACATTGACTCTAGTTCCTGCTACATAAAAAGCAAGTCTTGTAGGTAATAATCCTGGATGAAAAGATGTAACTGCTATGTAAAGTCCTGGGGCCAATACAGCTACAGCTGCCGCAATATATCTAATAATCCTAGTTATACCTGCTACGACCCATCTTGTATAATAATCTTCACTGGATTGCATGATTGTTCCTATAGTTGCAGGAACTACCAACACTGATGGTGTATTGTCTACAACTAAAGCTATTCTACCTTCGTATAGTGAAGCTGCTACAGAATCTGGACGTTCTGTATTTTCTATTTGAGGAAAAGGCGAATAATAATCATCTTGTATATGCTCTTCCAATATAGCACTTTCTACAATAGCATCTACATCTACCTTTCCTAACCTAGTGAAAACTTCTCCTAAAATGCCATCATTTACAATATCTTCTATGTACATAACAGCCACATCGGTCTTTGACCTTCGACCTATTTTGACCATTTTGACCTTCAAATTTGGATCTTTGATTCGTCTTCTTATGAGTGTAATATTTACTTTTAAAGTTTCTGTAAAGGCATCTCTAGGACCCCTCACTACGGTTTCAGATTGAGATTCATTGATACTTCTTGTAGGCCATCCTCTTGAAGATAGTATAATTGCCTTGTCGTATTTATCTATAAAAAGAGCTGTTTCACCTGAAAGAATTGCATCTATAGTTTCTTCTATAGTTGATACTTCTTCTATTTCAGTTATTGAGATATTTCCTTTGGTTATCAGTTCAATGAGATTGTCCTTTATTCCCTTTGGGGTAGGTTCTAGACCCCTTGCTCCTTCCATGAGAGATTCCAATACAAAATCGCTTACGCTTTCTTTGTTTATGAGTCCATCTACATAAACTATACATAAAGAGAAATTTTGTTTCACTCCCACCTTAAAATCCCTGTATACTACATCGTCACAATCTTTAAGTATTTCTTTTACCTTTCCTACATTTAAGTCCATTTTAAGCCTCCTCATTGTCTAAATAAAATATATAGTATGGGACTTACAACAATATAGAAAATTCCTATGCACTTTGCCATATTGGCTTCTCTTTTGAATTTATCTTTTTTAAGTCTGGGTATATCTACTAGAAATATGCATAAACATATAAATACTATAGCTAATAGCAAATAAATACCAAATATATGTTTTAACATTTCTCTAATTCCAAAAAACAAAATTCCCACTCCTTTCAGTAGATCCATAATTATATGTTCTACAAGAAGTGGGAATTTTATTCAAATAGTTCTAGCAATGAAAACTTTTTCTATTCTTTTTTCCAATATTCTTTTGCAATTGTATAATTTATCTTCATCGTCAAAGAAGCCAAATACAGTAGGCCCGCTACCGCTCATGAGACTACCCAGTGCTCCACATTTTATCATATCTTCTTTGATTTTTTCAATTTCTTTATATTCCTTACAAGTTACTTGTTCTAATACATTGACCATATTTTTTGAAACAGTATATATGTCATTTTTTTGTATAGCTTTGAGAAGTGTATCTGTTTGAGGCCTATTTTTTATATTTTCTACATCAAATACGCTGTAGACATGGCTAGATGTAACTTCTATACCTGGATTGGCAAGTAATAGCATATGATCTTTGAAACTATCCAATTTTTCAAGTTTTTCTCCAATTCCCTTTGCCAGTGCAGTTCCTCCCATGATACAAAATGGAACATCGGCACCTATATGAACTCCTATGTCCATAAGTTCAGCTTCTGTTAAATTTAAATTCCAAAGCTTATTTAGCCCTTTAAGTGTTGCAGCTGCATTTGCACTTCCTCCTGCTAGTCCTGCTGCCACAGGAATATTTTTTTCTATGATTATATGAGCTCCTCTTTTTACATGACACTTTTCACTTAAAACTCTAAAGGCCTTATGTACTATATTTGATGAATCTAAAGGAACCAGAGAATTGTTGCATTCGATTTTTATTTCATTTTTTCTGTCTCTAATAGTCAAAATATCTTTTAAATCTATCTGTTGCATAATAGTTTCTATTTCATGATAATTATCTTTTCTCTTTCCTATTACATCTAGAGAAATATTTACTTTTCCATAAGCTTCTATCTGAATTTCATTCATTTCTTTTCTCCTTTTGTTTTAGGTTTTCACAATATAGTATTATATCATAGAGACGATTAATGAGAAACAAAAAAAAGCCTTTAGAATATCTAAAGGCTAAAAACTATTGTCAACTATTTTTTCTATGATGATTTTTTCACCAGGCATCAAATGATCAGGTGATACTATATTGTTTGAAAGTACTATTTCTTCAACTGTAGTATTGTACCTTCTAGCTATATCCCAAAGAGAATCACCTTTTTGCACTATATATACAGTGATACTCGGTCTTTTGCTTTTGTCTACAAGCTCATCTGTTTCCTCTAAATCAAGGACTATATTTACTTTTCTCTGCCTATTTAAAAAGATGAAATTGTCAATGTTTGCTTCTACTTCTATACTTTGTTCATCAATTATTTTATAATTTATATCTTCTAAAATTAGTTCTACCAATGGACTCATAGTCTCATCTATACCTTCTGATTCTATATAAGTCTTAAATGGAATTTCTTCTTTTATAGTTTTTATTTCCTTGACGCCAGTTTCAAGGTAGAGAAGCTTTAATGAAATGAGGCCTTCAAGTATTATTTTATCTTCTATAATCTTGCTATCTATCAATATTGGATTTCCCTCTATATGATAAATTTCTCCGAAACCCATTCCCTTTAATTTTCCCTTTATAGTTTCTTTTTGATGGATATCTTTTACATTTTCAATTACTTCTATTTCTTCATTTTGAATATTTATCTTCTTTTTTGTAGAATAAGCATCTAATACAATTTCTTTTTGTTTTTGCTCATATACTTTTCCAGCAACTTTAACTTTTGCTTCTAAATCCAATACTCTAAGTTTTCCTTCTAAATCTTCTTTTATTTCATATTCTCCATTAACTACTTCTAATTTTAGCTGACAATTCGAATCTTTTTTGGCTCCTTCTATATCTACAAAATGGTTAAAAGCTACTTCTCTTTTTAAAGAATTTAATTTTCCTCCCCCATAGTATACAAAAGAAGCTTCTACTATTCCTGAAACTATAATTCTGTCTTCAACTACTTTAGATTCTACTTCATAAGAAGTTAAATCAAGTTTTAATACTTCCTCAATATCTGGCAAGGTACCTCTTAGTTCAAAAGCATCTCTTACTACTGCATAGGAATCACTAGAGCCTAAAAGACAATTGTATCTTATCTTTTCTTTTAAAACTTCAAGACCCTCTCCACCTTTTATATCTTTGACAATTTCTATGGTCTTGGTATTTTCCACTCTTGCTTCGATATTTATCAAGGCCTCTAATACTATTTTTCTTTCATCCACTTCGTCATATTCTATATGTTCTATACGAGCACTAACTTTTCCCATCATTTCTTCATCTATGTCGGACATTTCTATCTCTTCTCTGAAATCACTGGTTGTCTCCACCGTCTCTATTGGTATATTTTCTTCTTTTGTTTTGTAGACAATATTGAAATTCACAATACCGCTCACTACCATTTTATCTTTAACTATCTTGGTATTCATGATTTCTACTTTTCCATCAGTCCACAATATCTTTTCTAAACTAGCTTTAGTTTGATTTAGATATATTTCTGTTTCAACTAATACTTGAACTTCGTTTTTACCTTTTAACTCCTCTACTTTCAATATATCTTTAACTAGTTCTATTGTCACTCCTATCCCCCCTATTTATCCAATTATATATTCTATGAAAAAATATATGTCTAAAGCCCTGAAAATATTACTAAATAGGAGGATATTTAAAAGTTTATTTATGAACTACCAAGGCCAACTCTCTGAATATTTTACACGCTACTGCACTACTTACCCCTGTTGGATCATAATGCGGAGCCAATTCAACCAAATCTGCACCTACTATATTGTTTAATTTGTTTATTTTAGAAAGTATGTCTAACATTTCTTTAAAGCTTATACCACCTGGTTCTGGCGTTCCAGTTCCAGGAACTACTGATGGATCTAAAATATCGATATCTATAGTCACATATACAGCCTTTTCTTTGAGTTTTTCCACAACTTCATCCAAGCCATCATAGTTAAACTTTGTCAAATGAGTGTGTTCTTCTGCCCAAAGAAATTCTTCTCTATCTCCTGAACGAATACCAAACTGATATATTCTTCCGTCTCCCAAAAAGTCCCAAGTTCTTCTCAATACATTTGCATGGGAAAGCTTTTCTCCAAAAAAAGTATCTCTAAGATCTGTGTGAGCATCAAAGTGAAGCACATATATATCTTTATGTTTTTCATATACCGCTTCAATAGCTGGATATGAAACCAAATGGTCTCCTCCTATCATCATAGGAATCTTTCCATCTTCTACTATCTCTTTGGCAAATTCTTTTATGACTTCCATGCTCTTTTCTGTATTCCCTATAGGTAAAACTAAATCTCCTACATCGCAAATTTTGGTGTCTTTTAAATCTTTATCTAAATAAGGGCTGTACATTTCAAGACCATAGGACTCATTTCTCATAACCGAAGATGCAAAACGAGTCCCAGGCCTAAAAGATGTTGTACCATCAAAAGGTGCTCCAAAAACTACAATCTTTGCTTCTTCATAATCACTATCAAGCCCTAAAAAAGTGTGAACATTTTTAGCTTTATCCACAATAAACCATCTCCCTATTATATTTTAAAACAATACTAAAGACCTATTTACAACTTTTACTATATTCATATATAATATCCATTGTGAAAGACTTCCAAGTGGTCTTTCTTCCCCGTAAAGAGCGTGCTTTTAGCAAGCTCATTTCCCTATTTTTAAAAATACCGACTGTTAAGGTCGGTATTTTTTCATTCTATAACAACTATCGAGCCATCAGGAACATTGTCATAAATATATTTAGCCACTGCAATAGGAAGTCTTATACAGCCATGGCTAGAAGGTTCTCCTAATTTCTTAGCTTCTTCTTCTATAATCCTTCCATCCTCTGTGAATGGAACTGAATGAAAAAGATATGAACCTTTAAATCCTACCCAGTATTTCATTCCTTGCTGAAATCTAGGTACATAGGCCCATTCCCCTCTTCTATCCTTTTCAATTTCAAAAATTCCTTTAGGTGTAAATGAGTCCCAAATCCCACTGGAACCTTCATTTTCTAGTATAAGTTCTCCTTCATTGTATATGTATATAGTTTGATCCGATTCATCAAATTTTATGAACCAATCTGAAGAATTTTCATCATATTTATGTGGAGGTATGGCTCTGGTTCTTACATACCTAGAATCAGCGTATCCTATTTGTCCATCTTTTAATTTGACTTTAAACCAGCCAAATGGAAGTGTTTCCAATAACTCTAATTTTTCATAATTATCTAGTACAGCAATAGTTCTGCTTTCTTCATCTTTTTCACTGTGGATTTTTATCTTCCCATCTTTTTCTGAAGTATTTAGTGCTTCCCCTTCATATTTTGTTTCTATTTTTCTTTTGATTCTTTCCTCTTTTTCTGAAGATCTATTGGTTGTAATAATAATATCATCTTCCATTTTTGTACTATCTACAGCTGTAGCTTGTTCCTTTTCTCCAAAGTTATATTCTATTAAGACAATACTAGAAATTGTCGTGATTACAGCAAATAAAACGATAACTCCCTTCTTTTTCAAAACATCATCACCTTGTCCTCTGTAGTTTTTACTAATTATATCACAAAAATAAAGTGAAAAAAAGCAGCAAAGCTGCTTTTTATTCTAACAAATGCTTATTTTTCTTTCTTCTCCATCACATATAGTTACTTCAACAGTTTCTGTCAATATATCTGAATAGGTATACGATACTCTCCTAACGCTGTCATATTGATTCGAAATCTTTACGACAAATATACTTGGATATGCACTTTCCAATATTCCCTCCCGTACAGTAGTTTTTTTTCTGCCTTTGTTAGCCTTCAATATGACCTTCTTCCCCACTGAATCTTCTACATCCTTTTTAATCTTAGTCAAAGAATTCTTTTCTAACAAAGTTATCACCTTCCCTAAATTTTTCCCCTCAATAGGGGTTAGAAGGAGTGCAAGGGACACTCATAATTGAAATTATAACATGAGTTGTCCTTTTTGTCAAATAAATTATTATACTACTAATGCATCTACTTGTCAATTGTAAAAAAGCAAAAACTAATATTCAAAATATTCTAAAATGCCCAATGTTATACCATAAGACAACTTTTTTATAAAATTTTCTTCTAAAAAACATTTTTCTTCTTCCAGATTAGATAAGAACCCAAGTTCTATCAGCATGGTATTTACACCTATGCTCTTTAAAAGATAAAAATTTCCTTCCTTCACTCCTCTGTTTACTACGCCAATTTCTTCTAAATTTTTAAGTAGAATTTCCCCCATTTTTCTACCTTCTGCATCTTCCCCAAAACAATATATTTCACAGCCTTTCATATTTGACTTAGGAAAATAATTCATATGAAGTGAAATAAAAAAATCTGGTCGAATTCTATTGGCCATTTCTGATCTCTTGCTCAAAAGCACTTCTTCATCCATTTCCCTCGTAAGATAAACTTCTCCACCCAATGTTTCTAATTCTTCTTTCAATATTTTTGCTACTTCAAGAACAATATCTTTTTCTTTTGAGCCCAATTCTCCCATATGACCAAAGTCCTTTCCACCATGACCCGGATCTATCATTATAGTTTTCCCATAAAGAGGATTTGCTATACCTGGAAGAGAATATTTTTCTATCTTTACTCCAGTATAATAATACTTAAGTATATCTAGAAAAGAATATCCTCTATTGGCAAGCTCGTTCCCACCATATTGACAAAGTCCAAGTCCATCACCTTTTCCCTTTGAAGTAAATCTTAGATATAGGGGAGTCATATAAAATCTTGTCGAATTCAAATGAAGTCCCTCCATTATTTCCTTACCGCTAAAAACTTTTCCTCCTACATTTATACTCAATACTCTATTTTCTTCATCTCTTACAATATCCTCAAAAAACCCCTTTATTTCTCCTTTAGAATAAGGATTGTCTAAATGAAATTTGACTTTTAGTGCATTTTCAATATCTTCAATGGAAAAATCTTTTTCTTCTATTAAATTGGGTGAGTTTTGACAATAAAGACAAAGCACTTTTCTTAGATAATTGACTTCATTTTTTATGACATTTTCTGAATTTTCCGTGCTTCCTCCACAAGTATCATGGTATCTGGCCATTATAGGTTTACCTTCCATAGTTATAACAAGTCCTTTCGTCTCCTCAACAGCCTTTTTTATCTTTTCAATATTTTCAATATATTTCTCACTCCACATTTCTTTAAGTTCCCATTCAGAGTAAAATCTATAAGAACTATAAACAGAATTGGATTTATCAATTTTCAAATACTCTCTAACCATATTAGTCCTTGCGATAACAGCTTGTGCCTTTAGACACTCTATATGAAAATCTATATCAATCTGTGAGGGAAGCAATTTCTCAATTATCTCTTCAAGGGGTTTTTGGAAAACTTCTTGTTTTTCTATATAAAACATAAAATTCCCCCTTTTTAAACCGGTATTAATATATCTTATGAAATTTAGATTGTATAAGTGAATATTGTGGTATAATTATATTGTCACAAAAAGGGGGTATTTTACATGAAGGGTACAATAGTATCTGCTTGGATAAAAACTTGCAGAAATATCTATGGAGATGGGTTGACAGATGAAGCCATGAAAAAATATGGTATGAGTCCAGACAAGATATTTACTCCTATGGAAGATATTGATGACAAAGTTTCTATAGGAATTGTGGACTACATAGCTGAAAAGACTAATAAAACATCTTTTGATGTATGGAAAGAAATGGGCAGAAATAATGTTTTGACTTTTTCCTTGGATTATCCAGCTTTTTTTAGATACAAAAACTTATATTCATTTTTAAGAGCTATGTATGATATCCATGTAGTAGTCACAAAGAGAATTCCAGGAGCAAAACCTCCTATACTACATGTTGAACCAATAGAAAGTAAAAAGGCTTTAATGACATATTCTTCACCTAGAGGAATGTTTGGATACTTTGAAGGAATGCTCACAGGTGCCAGCGAATTCTACAATGAAAAAATAGAGATAGAAACCATAGAAAAAACTGAAGATTTTATGAAGATACATATAACTTTTCCTGAAGAAATTTACGAGCACAAAGACTATAAGTTAAACAAAGCTTTATCTTTTGGCTTTGTTAAAAACGTGGAAACAAAAATAGGAATAGCATCACTACTTTTGATAGGTATACCTTATGTAATACTATCAAAATTTGTAGAAGAAAATATCCTATTGCCAACAACCTTAGCTTTATCATTTTTAGTTCCTTTTTTAATAAGTAAAGGACTATTCGCTCCGATAAAAAGTATTTATAAGACCCTTGATGAAATGGAAAATAGAGATATTTCAATTGAAAATACAATTTCTACAAAGGATTTCTTTGAAAATATAAATTCAAAACTCAATAATATAAAAGCAAATATAAAATCGGATTTTGTCGGATATAAGGGAACTACTGATGAGTTAAATGTATTTTCAGATAAATTCAATGATATCTCTACAAATATGGGCTATACTTCTAGAGAAATATCTAATGTTGTGGAACAAGTAGCAGAAGGTGCTGTAAGTCAAGCAGAGGAAACTGAAATGACTGCAGGACTTTTAAATGATAGCATGAATTCATTAAACGATATAACAGAAAAAGAAAACGTGGGAAAGGAAGATTTAGAAACAGCAGTTTTGAAACTAAATAAAGGCTATGAAAATTTACAAGACACTTCTAAAAGTCTTAACAATATCCTAGGTGAATTTTTACAAGTAAAAGAAAATGGTATCAAACTTCAAAATAGAGCAAAGGATGTAACTAAAATAGTGGAAACTGTTGAAAACATTTCTGATAAAACCAATTTACTTGCCTTAAATGCCAGTATTGAAGCTTCTAGAGCTGGTGAATATGGACAAGGCTTCACTGTAGTTGCTATGGAAATAAGAAAGCTCGCTGAAGGCTCTAAAGAAGCTGTAAAAAACATTAATGACAATTTAGTCACCTTTATAAATGAAATTGATGGCTTTGTAGAACAAATTGAAGAACAATATACTACTCTTGAAAAAGAAAACAATAGTCTTTCAGGTATTGCCAATGAAAATTATACTACTGTAACATCTATACAAAATGTATCTAACTTGATAATTGATTTGATTGAGAATTTGAACAATGAAACAAAATCTTTAAATACTATATCTTCAAATATTGAATCTCTTGCTGCTATTGCAGAAGAAAACTCTGCTTCTTCAGAAGAAGTAAGTGCAAATGTAGTCACTTATACGGAAGAGTTAAGCAAAATGATTGAAAATATAAAAGAATTCAAGAAAGTTTCCGAACAATTTGGAGAGGATTTAGAAAGATATATTGTGTAAACTCATAAATTCACAAAAAGTGCTAGGTTTTTATTGACCTAGCACTTTTATATAGTCTACTTCTGGATCTTCTGTTCCTTGAAGTGAACTATTTTGTTTTTTGAGCATAACTATATAATCTATCATATCTTTTGAAATACGTTCTCCAGGTATGACAATTGGTATCCCCGGTGGATAAACCATTATGGACTCTCCACTTATTTCACCTTCTGCTTCTTCTAATTTAACTATCTTTTTCCTGCTATAAAAGGCTTGCCTTGGAGACACGATAAGTTCTGGATTTTCCAATACAGAAATTTTGTCAAAACGTATTTTGAAATTATCTTTTCTGTATTTTTTAGAAATATCTTTTAAGGCTTCTACCAAAGCATTTACAGATTCATCACTATCTCCAAAACTTATAAGAGCCAATATATTGAATACATCCCCCATTTCAACCTGAATATTGTATTCATCTCTCAATATATTGTACACTTCAAATCCTGTAAGACCCAATTCTGATACATTTATGCCCAATTTGGTTTCATCAAAGTTAAATACTCCTGGAGTTCCTATAAGTTCTTTTCCAAAAGCATATAATCCGTCTATTTCATTTATCTTTTCTCTTGCTTTTCTTGCAAGCCTCAAGGTCTCAGAAAGAAGTTCCTGACCATGAATAGCTAAAGTTTTTCTAGCTATATCTAAACTGGCCATGAGAAGGTATGAGGCACTAGTGGTTTGAGTTAAGCTGAGTACAGTTCTAACAGTTTTTTCATCTACTAGACCTTCTTTTATGAGAAGCAATGAACTTTGAGTAAGGGAGCCTCCAGTTTTATGCATACTTACAGCACACATATCTGCTCCCAATTCAATAGCATCATAGGGAAGTTCATCATTGAATCTAAAATGAGCTCCATGAGCTTCATCTACAAGAACTGCCATACCATATTTGTGGGCAATTTTAACTATGCTCTTTATATCAGAAGTAGCTCCATAGTAAGTAGGATTTATCAAAAATATAGCTTTTGCATCAAAATTTCTCGCTATGGCTTTTTCTACATCTTCAATAGAAACTCCCATGGCTATTCCAAGCCTTTCATTTATTTCTGGCTGAATATATACTGGAATAGCACCACTTAATATCAGCCCATTTATAGCAGATTTGTGAGCATTCCTAGGCATTATTATTTTATCTCCTGGCTCGCAAACACTCATGATCATAGCTTGTACTCCAGATGTCGTCCCATTGACTAGGAAAAATGAATGGTCTGCCCAATAAGCTTCAGCTGCTAAATCCTCCGCTTCCTTTATAACTCCTATGGGATTATTTAAATTGTCTAATGGTTTCATAGAATTTACATCTATTTGCAATACCTTGTTTCCTACAAATTCCCCAAATTCCTTGAGTCCCACTCCATGTTTATGCCCAGGAACATCAAAAGGTATGACATTTCTCTCTTGATATGCTTTTAGTGCATCAAACAATGGGGTTTTGTTTTGATTAGATACCACTTGCCACTCCTCCAGTGTGAAATAAATTTAAATATGCAAAATCAATGAAGCTATAGTGAAATAAACTGTTAGACTCAATGCATCCACTATAGTTGTAATAAGTGGACTTGCCATTATAGCTGGATCTATTTTTAATTTTTTGGCTGCAATAGGAAGTATACCACCTATTACTTTTGAAGCTATGACAGTGAAAAATAAAGTCACAGATACTGTCAAGGCGATATAAATATTAACTTTTTCTATATAATATATTCTCAAAAAATTCACCAAAGCTAGTACTATTCCTACTATGATACTTATCCTGAATTCTTTCCATACGACTTTCCCTATATCTTTAGGATGCACTTCACCCAAAGCTAAACCTCTAATCACCAATGTAGAAGATTGACTTCCTGCATTTCCTCCAGTATCCATGAGCATAGGTATAAAAGAAGCCAAGAGTACTGTAGACTGAAGTACATCTTCAAATCTTGTTATAATTCTCTGAGTAAAAGTAGCTGATATCATTAAAAATAACAACCATATTATTCTATGTTTGGCTAAGCTAAAAACATCAGTATCTAAATATTCATCTTCTGATGGAGACATGGCAGCCATTTTTTGAAAGTCTTCTGTGTTTTCCTTGTCTATAACATCCATTATATCATCAACAGTTATAATGCCAGTAAGTCTATTTTCTTTATCTACTACTGGAAGGGCTATAAAACCATATTTTCTGAAGAGTGCAGCTACAGTTTCTTGATCGTCATGAGTATTTACATATATGACATCTCTGTTCATGATATTTTTTATACTCTCATTTTCTTCATTGACTACAAGCTTTCTTAGAGAAACTATTCCTTCTAATTTTCTATTGGAATCTGTTACATAGCATGTATACACTGTTTCTTTAGAAAGACCCGTTTCTTTTATATGAGCTAATGCCTCTCCAACTGTCATTTCTTTCTTTAAGTCTACATACTCAATAGTCATAAGACTTCCAGCTGAATCTTGTGGGTAGTTTAAAAATTGATTTATACGCTTTCGTTCTTCTTGATTTGAATTTAGCAATATCTTCTTCACAACATTTGCTGGCATTTCCTCAAGTAAGTCAATCATATCATCAAAGTACAATTCATCTATAATATACTCCAATTCTTTATCCGTGATACAACCAACTATTTCCTTTTGTTTATCTACTGGAAAATACGAAAACACATCTACTGCTACATTCTTAGGCAACATTCTAAACAACATAAGTGCTATAGCTATATCCAATTCTTCCAATATTTCTTCTATGTCTATTGGATTCATCTGAATAAGCTCTTCTCTCAACTCGCGATACTTCTTTTGTTCTAATAGCATTTCAATTTTTCTTTCACCCATTAAAAATCCCCCCTTGGAAAAACCATAAACAAAAGTGATGAATATGGTTCTTCCCTTTTAGTATTAAGTTTTCTACTCGGACTACCAGATAAGGGCCCAGAATCCATTTTCATCACCTCCAATTTAATTCTTCCATAGGTGTGGATATATTATACTATATTTATAGACTATTCTATTATAGTAGATTTTTCAACATTTTTTTTAAATATCCTCAATTATTTTTTCTCCAATAGCTTTGTATATTTTACCAACTGGAGAGTTTAAATCTACTACTGGTGAAATACCTTTATCACTTCCCTCTCTAATTTCTTTAAGTAATGGAATCTCACCTAAAAAGCTTACATCTAATTCTCTACTTAATTTTTCTCCCTCTCCGGAGCCAAATATATAGTGTTTTTCACCACATTTATCGCATTGGAAATAAGACATATTTTCTATAACTCCAATTATATCGGTATTGGTCTTTTGAGCCATAATACCCAATCTCTTTGCTACACCCTTAGCCGTAATCTGTGGAGTTGTCACTATTAAAAACCTGGCATCTTTTACTTCTTGCATGATGCTAAGTGGTATATCTCCAGTTCCTGGAGGCAAATCCAAGAGCAAGAAATCTAATTCACCCCAATATACTTCATTCATAAACTGTTCAAGCACTCCTGAAAGAACTGGTCCCCTCCAAATAAGTGCTTCATCTTCTTCTACTAGATTGCCCATAGACATGATTTTTACTCCATGAGTTTCTATAGGAAGGATAGCTTGCTCTCCAATGGCCACTGGTCTCACACCTTTTATGCCCATTATCTGAGGTATGCTGTATCCTAATATATCTGCATCTATCAGCCCTACTTTATATCCCATATTTGCCAATGTTATAGCTAAATTGGCTGTAACAGTAGATTTTCCTACTCCACCTTTTCCACTTCCAATAGCTAGTATAGTGGTATTTTCAAAAGAATTTAAAGAATTTTTTTTCTTCCCAAATAGGGCTTCTTTTTCCTTATCTGACATTTCACCAAATTGAACTTTTACGCTTTTGACTCCTTCTATTTTTCCTACTTCATTTAGAATATCTTCTTTCATCTTATTTTTCAGCGGACATCCTATAGTAGTCAATGCAACTACAACTTCAACATTTCCGTTATCTATCGAAACATCCTTAATCATATTTAGTTCTACTAAATTTCTATTGAGTTCAGGATCATATACATTTTGAAGTGCAGCATATATTTGATTTTTGTCCATTTTCTAACCTCCTCATCTAATGTTTACGGTTTTGCGACAGCGAGAACCGTCCCCGCTGTCGCAGCAGTTAGTAACACCTTAACTCTATTATATCCAATACAATAGAAAAAAGATAGGCAAATACCTATCTTTTTAGCAATATGAACCTCCGCGTCCTGCTGTGACTTGGAAACCTCTTCTCAACCAGTTGTTTGAATAATCAATATTGAATTCATCAAAATTGTTGACTATATCTTGATCTAGCACAAATGTGAAATCATCTACTTTAACTATGCTATCATCATCTTTTTGCTCATCCAGAGCTAATCCAAAAGTTGGACCACCTCAGCCAAGACCCGCAACATAAACCCTTAGAGGTTTATTTAAATTATTTTTTGATTCTAAATATTTTCTCAATTCTTCTCTTGCTATCTGAGTCAATTCTATATTCATAGTTTTCCTCCTTTTGATTTTCTATACTATATATACCCCCTGTGGGTATCTTTAATCATATTATATATTATATTTTTTAAGCTGTCAAACACAAATAAACCCTCCAGCTAAAAATTTAGCTGGAGGGTTTTCACTACATGGCTCTTCCGGGAATAATAGCATCTAAAATACCTATGATTAAAGCTCCTATTATGGCTCCCCATACGGATATGTTAAATCCAGGAACTATAAATTTTGTAACATATAATATGATTGCTGAAATGATAAAACCTGTAATTCCTCTCCCAAAAGGCGAGGCATCTACTCCTGCAATCTTTTGTATAAAGTAATCAAGAAGAGCAATCACAATAGATGCTATAATGAGACTCCATATTCCATTTATTGAAAATCCCGGAGTAAGTAGTGCTGCTACTCCCACTATTATGGCAGTGATAAGAATTCTTAAAAGTACTTCTCCTACACTAGTATTTTTAGTGTCTTTGGTTCTGTTGTTGTTGTCATTATTATCCATATAAACACCTCCTGTTATAAATAATCTCCACATTAATTTTTTTTATGCAAAAAAAATTAAATATTTTTAAAAATATGTGGAATGATAAAATTGGGGGTATAAACAGTATATGAAATATGTTAATATATAATATAGTTTTATAAGATTTTAAAGGAGGCCAAAAAAATGGAAATAACAAAAGATATGTTGATAGGCGAAATAGTTCGCAATAAACCAGAAGCTATTGAAACTCTTTTGAGATTTGGTATGGGTTGCATAGGTTGCCCATCAAGCCAAATGGAATCACTAGAAGAAGCAGCTATGGTTCATGGTATAGATCTTGAAGAACTTCTAAGAGCTTTAAATCAATAAATGCAATGAAAAAAAAGAGCTATTGAAAATTTTCAAATAGCTCTTTTTGTTAAAATAATCTTTTGGTAAAACCAAAAGGTTATTTTCCATAATATGCTTTTAGCATGAATTTTTCAGCATCTTCATAAGTAGGTACTTTTGCCGCAAATTGTAATCCCCCAGAATTTATAGAAGTTTCTATATCTTCCTTCATAGCTTCCAAATATTCTTTTTCACCTATTCCCATTTCACTAAAACTTGGTGGTATTCCTACAGATTTATTTAATTCAATTATTTTTTGGGCTAAAAATCTAGCATACCCTTTTTCTTCTTTATATCCTAAAACTTTGGCCAATTCAAGATAAAATGGATGTTCTTCTGTGAATTCAATTGTATAAGGAAGAAGTATTGCACAAGTAAGTCCATGGGGAATATTTAATTTGGGTCCTACTTGATCAAAAATATGAGCTAAACCTGTTCCTGCATTGTTTATTGCTATTCCCGCTAAATAAGATGCTATATGAATTTTTTCTCTTGCTTCTTTAAATTCTTTTGAATCTTTAGCTCCATTTATTGATGTTGGCAAATACTTGAATATATCTAAAAGTGTTACTAAAGATATTCTTTGAACTATTGAATTATTCATATTACTTGTTGCTGATTCTAATGCATGAGTGAAGGCATCCATCCCGCTATTAGCTGCTACATGTTTAGGCATAGTACACGCCAGTTGTGTATCTAATATGGCTAATGTTGGTAAAATATTTTGGCTTATTATTAATTTTTTCTCCATTTTTTTCTTATCTACTACTACAGCACAGCTACTGGTTTCAGAACCTGTTCCACTGGTTGTAGGAATAGCTATGAGTATAGCTTTATTTCCCAATTTAGGCACTGGATTTGGAAGTATTACATCATCCCATTTAAGATTTGGATATTCATAAAATATCCAAATAGCCTTGGCACTGTCCATTACAGAACCACCACCTATGGCTAATATGCAATCTGGTTTAAAATCTATTACCTCTTTTAATGGCTTTTCAATATCTTCCATATGAGGTTCTCTTTTTATATTTCCAACTATTCGCCATTCTTTGCCTAATTTATCAAATTTGTCTGTTATAGCATCTACCACAGACTGTTGACTTTTCCCTCCCATTAAGATAGCTATATGGTTTTTTTCTATCTTTTGCAAATGTTCTATAGTACCTTCTCCAAAAATAGCATTAACACTATAAAAATTTTTCAAATTCATGTATTCACCCCATTGCCAAATATTTTTATTCTATTAAAATATATATAGGTGTTTTTTTATATATTGTGAGATTATATGATTTAATCATATAATCTCACAATTCTTTTTATTTTTGAGTAACAATAACTCTATAAGAATCAGGTTTAACTGCTAATTCAAAAGCAGCCTGAGCCTCTTCTATTGGATATTTAGCTGTAATTAATTTTTCAGGCACTATCAATCTCTTTGACAACAATATTGATGAAGTTTGGAAAGATTTGATAGTAGGGCTTACTGCACCAGTAATTTCTACTTGTTTGCTATGAAGCCATTGAGGGCTAACTTCTATTGGTTTGTCTGGATGTATTGAACTATACATTACTACTCTTCCCAATTTCCCAACTGCATTTATTGCTTGTTGTGCTACTGCTGCAATAGGTGTAGTATTGAATACTACATTTGCACCTTTTCCTTCAGTCAAACTCTTAACTTTCTCTACAAGATCTTCTTTTGTTGGGTCAAAAGTTGCATCTGCTCCTAATTCTTCAGCTATTTTTCTTCTTTCAACACTTGGTTCACTCAATATAACTCTAGCTCCTCTAAGTTTACATACCATTACATGAAGTAAACCCATGATACCTGCACCTATTACCACTACATCTTCTCCCAATTCAACTTTCCCTTGTTCTACACTATTTACTACACATGCCAAAGGTTCAGTTAAAGCACCATATTCAAAAGGTAAATCATTAGGAAGTTTGAATATTTCTTTTGGGGTCACTACTAAATATTCTCCCAATCCACCAGGCCCCCAAATTTCTTTGTGTTTGTCAACTACTGGTTTACCTGCTTCTATACACATATTTTCTTTGCCTTGTCTACAATAATAGCAACTTCCACAAGAATATAGAGTTCTTAATGATACTTTTTGTCCTATTGGATATTGTTCTAAATTTATTCCTTCTCCTACTTCTTCAATAACTCCACTCATTTCATGACCACCTAAAAATGGTAGAGGCATTTTTAATACTCCTGAAAAAGTTCTTTGTTCCCAAGTACATAGAGCACAAGCTTTTATATTAACTAATATTTCTCCTTCTCCTGGAGTTGGTTTTTTCACATCTAACAATTCTACTTTATTTACTTCTGTTATGACTGCTGCCTTCATTTTTTGGTTCATACTATTACCTCCTATATTTAAAGAAGTTTCAAAGCTTCTTCTACTTCTGCATTTTCATGAACTATAGCATTTATTGCTGCACATACTTTTCCTGGGTCAGGACGTCTCCATATATTTCTACCAATGATAACACCTCTTGCTCCTGCATCCATAGAATCCTTAATCATTTGCAATAAATCCCTATCTTCTTTTGCCTTACTTCCTCCGAGAACTAATACAGGTTTATAGCAACCTTCTACAACTTTTTTGAAAGATTCCTTATCTCCTGTATAATCAGTTTTAATAAAATCTGCACCTATTTCTGCACCTAATCTACAAGCAAAAGCAACATTTTCAGGTGTTCTTGAATCTTCAGCTGGTTCAAATCCTCTTGGTAGCATTTCTGCACCTATAGGCATATTCCATTCATTTGCTTCTGCTACAAGTCTTGCTAACCCCTTTAATGTTGTATCTTCGTTGCTTGCTCCTGGAAATCCCATACAAAGCATTCCATCAGCACCAATTCTTAAAGCAGTTTCTACTGAATAAAGAACTTCTACACTTTTGTCTCTAGTCTTTGCAAGTTGTGAAACTCCACCATCTGCTCTCAAGATAATGCCTAAATCACCTATTTCTTTTTGATAACTTGTTACTATTCCATAGGTAGTCAATATTGCATCTATGCCACTTTCTTTACATTTTTCTATTATTTCTCCTGTATTATTTAGCTCTGGCAACACATTGAAAGCACCACCATGATCTATTGCTAAAACTATCGATTTGCCATCACTTTTAAAAATATTGTTTAATCTTCTTTTCATATTTGCAACCTCCTAATATATAAATTTATTTATTACACTAAAATATTTTCAAGATACTTCCTACAGCACCTATAGCCATAATATAAAGCATTACTTTTACAGGGCTTTTGCCTTTTTCAAGTTGTTTATATGTCCAAAGAGTCAACAATAAAGGCAATAAGCCTGGCATAACCATATCAAATAAATCTGCTTGTAGCCCTACTGCTGTCTCTCCTATCTTTATTTCTATAGGAGTAGTTATGTTGACAAATTTACCAGTCAAAGCACCGATGACTGTACAGCCAAGAATACCCGCAGCTTGAATTACATCATTAAATACTCCACCGCCTAGTATTTGTTCAACAGCACTTCTACCTAATTTATAGCCTTTCATCCATAAAGAGTAGCTTAACCAGATAATCACAACTGAAATAAGAACCATATATAATATAGGTCCCATCAAATTTCCTTCTTTACCCAATCCAACTCCAAATGCTAGCAATATTGGAGTGATAACCCCTTGGGTCAATGTATCACCTATACCTGCCAAAGGCCCCATTAAACCTGTTTTTATAGAATTGATAGCATCATCAGATATTTCTGCTCCATTTGCTTTTTCTTCTTCCATAGCTATAGTTATTCCATGAGTCAAAGTACCTATAGTAGGATTGGTATTGAAAAAAGTTAAATGTCTTTTTAATGCCTGTGCTTTTTCTTCTTTTGTATCATATAATTTATCTATTATAGGACACATAGAGTGTGCAAATCCACTAGCTTGCATTCTTTCGTAGTTGAATGATGATTGAGCAAACGTTAGCCATCTGAACCAAGATTTTCTTATATCCTTTTTAGTTAATTTCTTTTTTCTTTCAACTTCTTTCACTTCATTATTAGCTGGCAACTTCATTTCCCCCTTTCTTTAATCTCATATGAATATAAGCAAATACTGCTCCAAAAAGTCCTATGGCTACAATATCTAATTTTAAATAAACAGTTAATAAAAATCCTAAGAAGTAATATGCCTTATTATCACCTTTAAATATTGATTTCAAGTTCATTGCAATGCCAAGAGCCGGCATCATTCCTCCAATAACTATTAGGCAATGCAGCACATTTTGTCCTAAAAAATCTAACAATGACTTTATAGCAGTTGGTCCATATAATGCTGCGAAAAATACTGGGAAAAATGAAACAATAAATAAAAACAATTGTGATGGAACCACATCCATAAATGCAACTCCTTTTACATTTCCTTCTTCTGCATATTTGTCAGATTTGTGAAGGAAGAACGCATTTACAGTCATTTTTGCAAACCATATTATAGTACCTAGCATACCTACAGGCACAGCCAATGCAAGAGCCGCTTCAGCTTCAATACCAGATGCTATAGCTATAGCAGTCCCTAAAGTACCTGCTAAACAAGGATCTCCAGGTAAAGATGCACCCGCTGAAATAAACCCTAAATACATCAAGTTAACAGTGGCTCCAATTATAGTTCCTTGTACTGGATCTCCTAATACTAGCCCCACTAAGAAACCATTAACCAAAGGCCTATATACAGTGTAGAAACCTACTCCAAACAACCAAGTAGACGTTCCTAGATAATATATAAGTCCTATCAATATTGCCTGTAATACAGAAATCTTCACTGTCTTTCCCTCCTTATTTTAATTATTTGAGACATTTTTCTATTGGCTGCGGACGATCATCTGGAACAATATGAATATTTACTTCTACGCCCTTGTCAATAATGTTTAATAAAGATTGTCTTTCTTCTTCAGATATGGATATATTTTTGTAAAGTCTCTTTCTTCCAGGAGCAGCTCCTATTCCTCCAACTATCATTTCTTTCAAATCTACTCCATTGTTTAGTAACCCTTCTACTGTCTTTGGTACTTTTACAAGTATTAGTATTCTTTCATTTTCTGGTGAAGGTTGCTTAAGAACCTCTGATGCTTGATTTACATCATAAACTTCAACTGTTATTCCTGGAGGTGCTGCCATCGTAAGAACCGTTTTCATAAAATCGTCCTTTGCAACTGTATCATCTACAATTATTATTTTTGTAGCTTTTGTGTGTTTAACCCAAGCAGTCATTACTTGTCCATGTATTAGACGGTCATCAATTCTCGTAAGTACAATATTTGCCATAATATCACTCCTTTTGTATTTTTCTAATTTGCATTTGCTAATATTTCATTTAAATCTTTAATGCCTTCTTTTCCAGCTTTAAAGGCTTTTTCTGCTAAATCATTTAAATCAAGCTCATCCCTCATACAGAAAAGTTCTAAAAGCATGGGTAAGTTCACCCCTGTAATGGCCCTAAAGTTTAAATCCTTCATATTTATTATGGTTGCATTTGTAGGACTACCTCCAAACACATCAGTTAGCACCAATACTCCATCTCCATCGTCCAACTCTTTTATATTTTTGTTTATTTCTTTTTTTAAATCTTCTACATTGTCTCCATAATTGAGAGTTAGAGTATTTACATATTCTTGCTTTCCAACTATCAACTCAGCACTTTTAAGTAGTTCTACGCTTAATTTCCCATGAGTTACTATTAACACTCCTACCATGTCTTCCCGCCTTTCCATTGTTGTATTTTTTTATTTCGACTATCATTATTAATTGCAAATCTAATGCCAACTTTTGTGTCATAAAAAAAAGCCCTGCTTTTACAGCAAGACTTCCTATTTCAACCTATCTGTGTCATTCCATATTTATGTGTGTTAAATAAATCTATTATATATCCTATTTCTGTGTCAGGTACATATATGCTAAAAGATTGTTCTATTATCTCCATAGCTTTTTTTATAGTATTATAAAGTTCTACTTCTTTCTCAATCAAAATATCAATTTCCTTATAATACAAAGATTCTTCTAAAAAAATCCTCTCTATCATGCAACTACAATGAACAACATAACTTACCTTAAGACAATCATCAATTGGAATGTTTTCCTTATTGACTATATAATCAAAAGTTGCCTTAATTATAGTATAGGTTTTTATAGGATTTAAAAATACCAATACTCTTTCCAACATCTCTATGTACATATTTTCTTCGTCTTCAACGAATATTTTTTCTTCACTAAAATAATTATGACTTTTAACATTATCTCTATTAAATTCTTCTTCAAATATTATATTATTTAGTTTTTCCAATCCCTTGCCTAAAACAATTTCATCTACTGATATAAAAGGAATTTCTACTTTAGGATTCATTGAACCTACTATAGCCAATATTTTTTTCGAATTCTCTTTAAGTTTATCTATTCCATCATTGACTTCATTCATATTTAAAGGCACTAGTTCTATTTTTTTATCTTTGATTGTAGGAAGATTATTTTCTACTAGATTAGCTATCTTAATAGCTGAACCTTGCCCTGTTATACAAACTGTCACAATTACTAATTCTTCTGTATTTAACTCTTCTACCATATTATCTATTACATTTCTTCCTATATAAGGGCATATTATATCTAGTTCTTTAGTCAACTTTTTCAATGTCATTTCAGGAAGCATGCACTTTCTCACAACTTCAAGAACTAAAGGTGTAGAAACCATCTCAATAGAGTAAGTTTCTATCCCAGTTTTTTGGGTTATTATTTCTGAAAAAGCAGTCAAGCTTCCCATATCCACAAGCAATATTACCCCTTTCCCTTCATCTACTGCTTTAACCATTTGAGTAGTTTTTTCTAGTACATCTTGTACTCTTGCATCTAAAGGCATATCTACTGCTTTACAAAAATTTGTTCCTAAGAGTTCATTAACCACAGCCGCCATACTGGTTGCAGTACTATTCCCATGAGATAGCACTATACACCCAATTCTTTTATTGCTGTTATTTCCTTGAGAAAGAGCAGTTAAGAACATAGTTAAAAAACCAACCTCTTCTAAAGGTATAGATAAACCCAATTCTTCCTCCACTATCTTCATCATCAGCCTTGCTACCTTAAATTCTTCTGGATTATTTAATACTATTTGATTTATTTCTTCACTATAATTTAATTTTCCTTCACTAAGTCTTTCTATTAGGGCACCAAAATGAAGTGTTAATCCTATCACCATATTGTCATTAAACTTCTTATTTAACTTTTTTTCTGCAGCATCTACAGCCATTACAGCAGCATTATAAATTCTAGGACTCACTATTTTAAACAGTTCTTCTTTTTCCGGAAAACCTTTTTCTGTGTTGGATTTTTTTAGCAAGTTTTTTAAATATCGCTCTATTTCGCAACTTATTATTTCGTTTATCTCTTTAAGAGAATAGCCATTTTTTAAATAATCATTATATTTTTCTGTTATTTCTCGGTAAAGATTATCGGATATCTTATAATTATCTATGGATACAATTTTTTCTTTATCATAATCAGTAAATAAATAAAAGTCCTCTATACTAAATCTCATCAAATGAATTATTTCATTTCTCCTTCTTTCAATATCTAAAAGGCCACTATATATATAATCTGGAAGAAGTGGTGTATCAATTTCTATCTCTTCTTTATTGAAAGTCTTAAATTCTAGAAAGCCTCTGGCACATAAAAGCTGAATATCAGCTTTTAATTGTCCTATATTTCCTTGACAATCATAAAGCAAAAGAGCTTCCATCACATTTTTATATACTTTTATTGGCACCTTTACATTACCTACTTCATCCTTGAAAAATTGCACAATTAATTCAAAACGCTCCGTTATAGGTCTCTTATATAAAGAAGGCAATTTTATAACTACAGGGATCCTTCTTAAGAATGTCCTCAACAAAGTAGACCCTATATCTTCAGTAGTAGCTCCTATGATTAAAACATTTGCTTTCCTGAAACTTTCCGTTTCCCCTAATCTTCTGTACTTGTTCTTATCCATCAATAAAAAGAGCATCTCTTGCCCTTCTGGTGACAATCTATGTATCTCATCTAATAAAATTATTCCTCCATCTGCTTTTTCTATTAGTCCTGCCTTATCTTTATCAGCTCCAGTAAAGGCTCCCTTCATATGCCCAAACAATTGAGACAAAATAAGTTGAGGATTTTCTGCATATTCTGAACAATTAAATATTACCAATTCTGCATTCTTCTTTATTCTTCCATTCAGTAAAGCATATTTGTACATCAGCTCTGCAAAAGTAGTTTTACCTACACCCGTAGGACCAGTAATTAAAGTATGAAGTCCTCTTGGCGGATAAAGTATAGCAGCCTTTGCTTGTTTAATAGATAATTCAAGGCTTCCTTTTGCTCCTATTATCTTTTTAAAAGGATCTTGTCCAATTTTGTCATTATCTTTATCTTTTTCGTTATATTTTTCTTCATTCAGAATTGTTCCTAGTTCCTCAAAGGACTCAAATACACATTTTTCATCGAATTTCTTTTTTGTAATTTCCTCTAATATTTCCTTATCAACAAAATATACAGGTCTGCCTAATATTTTTATTACTTTCTCTTCTTTAACTAAATTGTTTAATTCTCTACTCACATTTGCCCTTTCTATCTTAGTTAGGTCGGAAATTTCCATAGCTTCAAAACCAAAAAAACCTTTTTCTATATCTTCAAAAGAAATGTCTTTTGAAATTCGCTTTAGAGTTTCATATACTATTTCTTTTCGTGTCATTTTAGATATCCATCCTTCCAAGGACAAAATTTATTTATTATATACTATATTAGCACATTTTTCGACAAAACAAAAAGAGGGAGTCATTCACTCCCTCTTTTTGTTTTCTTTTTCAATTTTATTTGTTAAGTAATTGTTCTAGTCTATCTCTGTCAAATCCAACTACTTCTTCACCATCTACAAATATTACCGGTACTCCCATATGCCCCATACTCATTAGTTCTTTTCTAGCTTGCATATCGGTTTGAACATTTTTTTCAGTATAACTTATACCCTTTTGAGCAAAATATTCCTTTGCTGCCACGCAATGTGGACATGTATTTGTTGAATATATAACAACATCTGCCATTTTAATTCCTCCTTAAATTTTTCTCTATATACAATATACCCCCTACAGGTATATTTGTCAAGTGGAATCATCCAAGAGCTCTATCTATTTTTTGCTTGTCAAAGCCAACTATCTCCCGCTTATTTATTACTATTACAGGAACGGTACGATATCCCATGGCTAGTAACTCTTGTTTTGCTTGAAAATCTTTGTGCACATTTTTTTCATTGTACTCTATGCCCTTTTCTGAAAGGTATTTTTTAGCCTTTATGCAATAAGGACAAGTATCTGTAGTATATATTGTTACATCTCTCATAAAAAAGACCCCTTTCAGTATTACTAATCATTTTTATAGTACCCCATAATAGAAGTTTTTAATCAAATGCAATAGAACTAAAGTATTATATTATATGATAAAAGGGTATTATTGTGATATAATGGTATGATGAGAAATATGAAAAGGGTTGATTTAAATGATAAAAAACTATATGGAGATAATAGTTTCTGAAGTATTGGATGAAGTAATTAAAAATTATGATATTTGCAAATGTGAAGACTGCATAGATGATATAAAATCTATTGCCCTTAATAATTTATCGCCGGTATATTTTCTCGCTTCTGATGATGAAGGCGAAAAAAAAGCTTTTTTATTAGATAGGCAAAGAAGAATATCAGTTTTAGCTAAAGTAGCAGAAGCAGCAGAAATAGTCATAAATAATGATCATAACAAAAATAAAAATGAGGGCTAATTTTTACCTCATTTTTATTGATGCTTGACATGATCTAATCCTTGATTGAACAATTCCAATACATGATCATCATCAAGAGAATAGATGACCATTTTCCCTTCTTTTCTGAATTTCACCAATTTTAAATTTCTGAGTATTCTTAAATGATGAGATATAGCTGATTGAGTCATGTCCAAAAGTTGAGCTATATCACATACACACAATGGTGTTTTAGAAAGTACATATATTATATTAAGCCTTGTAGGGTCGGACAAGGCCTTAAATGTCTCTGAAAGCCGAGTTATTTTTTCTTCCTCTAGTAAACTTGATTTGATTTCATTGAAACTATCCACATCTATAGCACTAACATCACATATTTCTTTTTCTTCATTGGTTTTTTTCAATTTTGTCGTTGCAATATATGCAACTGGCCTCCCTTCAAAAGACTTTATATAATTATATCATATTTTTTCAATAATATGGAGTCATAGGGTTTATTGGAAAAATGACTTTGCCTGTCATAGAATTTATATACAATACCCAATAGCCTATGCCATCTGCAGATTCAAACCAAGTATTAAATCCAGTAACTCCTCTATAGGGATGTTCTAAAGAAGTAAATGTTCCAGGTATTCCATACATATAATACTTTATATCATTATTTTCTCTATATAATCCAAATAAATAATGGTTATATTTAGCTATAAGTTCTTGGCAAGTAGTAGCATTGGGCATGAAAGGATAGACATTGTACATATTTGAAAGATAATTGTAGTATGGCAAAAATCCCCTATGTATATCCGCTCCATCATATTCTATTCTCCACCAATCATATCCTTCTAAATTGGCATTAAAAGGCTTTACATAGGGAAAAAACCTCAATATGTTTAAAACATAGTTTGACATTTGATTTTTATAACTTAATTGTTTTATATACTCAATATCTAAATCTTCTCCATATTCAAATTTTGTTTCTACATTTTGAAATGTTTCCTCTGGAACTTCTTCGTTTTCTATTTCTGTATTTTCAACTATTTCCTCTACTGCTTTTTCATCTCTCAATAATTCTTCTTTTGCTACTTCTTCGATTTCTTGAATTTCTCCTACTTCTTCTACCTTTTCTTCTACTTCTTCTATTATCTCTTTTATTATTTCTTCTTCTACTTCTTCTAATACCCGTGGCTCCGGCAATTCTTCTGCTGGCCCTACTTTTTCTTCTTGATAAACTTCTCTGCTATACGAATTCTCATCTATTTGTGAAATGTATTTTGATAAAAATTTATTCTTTTCATCAATGTATCCAGTGAGTAATACATTTTTGTCCTTTCTAAGAACTATAGCACTATATTTGTCAATAGAATATTCGTCATCGCCTACATTTTTGGGATTAAAAAGTATTTCTAAATTTCCTTTTCCTCTGTCATCTGTAAAAATTCTCCCTATTTCTTTCTCTATAAAATCCTGATCATTTACTCCCACTAAATAAACTTTATAAAAATTTTCTTTCTCGCTTCTGTCTATATTTATGGACATCTTTCCCTTGTTCTCTCTAATTTCCAATAGTGCATGACCCTTAGGTTTTAAACCAAGTATGCTACTTAAATCATCTCTTAGAATAACAAATTTTCTAGTATATATGAATTCCAAAAAAATCCCCCCTTTTAAATCTTATTATTAATATATGAAAGAAGGGGGGATTAGTGAACTAATCTTTGCAAAATCTTCAATATTTAAATTTTCTGCCCTTTGTCTAGGGTCCACATCACACTTAAGCAGTATATCCTTTAATTCTTCTTTTTCCATTCCAAGACCAGCTGAAAGGGAATTTAATATAGTCTTTCTCCTCTGTGAAAATGAAGCCTTTACAGTTTTAAAAAAAGTTTCTTTATCTTTTAATTGAATTCTTTCACCTCTAACTTTAAGACGAATGACAGCAGAATCTACATTGGGTTTAGGCATAAATACCGTTTTGGGAACATTTAAGACTATTTCTGCTTCTGTATAATAATTTACAAATACAGACAACGAACCATAATCTTTGCTCCCTGATCTTGCACTCATTCTTTCTGCTACTTCCTTTTGAACCATGACCAATATACTATCAATATCTATCTCTTCTTCTAAGAGTCTTGTGATAATAGGAGTAGTGATATAATAAGGGAGATTTGCTACAATCTTTATGCTCCCACCATCAAATTTTTCTTTAAACAATTTAGACAAATCAATTTTAAGTATGTCTCCATGAACTATTTCTATGTTTTCATACTGACTTAAAGTGTCATCAAGTATAGGCAAAAGATTTTTATCCAATTCTACTGCTACTACCTTTTTTGCTCTAATACCTAGTTCTTCTGTCAATGTACCTATTCCAGGGCCTATTTCCAACACATTGTCTGTGGAATCTATATTTCCTTCTTCACATATTTTCCTAACTATATTCCCATCTATAAGAAAATTTTGCCCAAGGCTTTTAGAAAAACCAAAACCATATTTATTTATTATCTCTTTTACATAGCTAGGGGAATACAATCTTTTGTCATTCATTCTTTACTTCCATCCTCTCCAGTGCTTCTATGAATTCTTCTCTCGAAACTCCATAGTTGTTTAATCTATTTAAAAATTGTTTGGAATTTGCATAGCCTATACCAAGTATTCTACCCAATTCTTCTCTTTTCTTTCTTGAATCTTCTCCCCCTGCCAATCCACATATGATCATGTCTTCTTTGGAAAATTCATTTCTCTTTTCCGTCATAACAGGTCTAGCTTTTTCAAGAGCCTCAAGAATATCTTCACTATTTGCATTTTCTACTCCAATATCGCCTTTTTTCATGGCCTTTCCCTTTGGCAAAAATGCATGTTTGCAATTTTTAAGTTCTTTTGATATTTCTCGTCTTATTTTATCTCCTGCAAAATCTGGATCAGTAAGTATTATAACTCCTCTTTTTTCTGCTATAGTTTTCAAATTTTTTAAAAACTCCTTATTAAAACCATATCCTCCGGTAGCTATGACTTCCGCATCTACTGCGGCTTTTACAGCTTGAATATCATCTTTTCCTTCTACTACGATGACTTCCTTTATCAAAACAATCTCCCCTCACAATTTCATTTGATATTAAACAATCTCTTCGCATTTTCACTACTTGCTTTAGCTATTTCCTCAAAACCCACACCTTTTAGTTCCGCTATCATACCTGCTACATACCTTACATACAAGGGCTCATTTCGCTTTCCTCTGTGAGGTTCTGGAGTCAAATATGGAGAATCAGTTTCTATAAGTAATCTATCTAAAGGCACGTTTTTTGCCACTTCTTTAGGAACTTTTGAATTTTTAAAAGTAACAGGACCTGCAAAAGAAATATAAAATCCAAGTTTTATATACTCTTGAGCCATTTCTAAACTTCCTGAATAGCAATGCAATACTCCTCTTAAATTGTCAAAAGCTTCAGATTTTATTATGTCATAAGTATCTTTAATAGCATCTCTTGAGTGAACAATAATGGGCAAATCCATTTCCTTAGCCAATTGGATTTGTCTTTTAAACCATTTCCTCTGAATATCTCTAGGAGAATTGTCATAATAGTAGTCAAGGCCTATCTCTCCTATAGCTACTACCTTTTCTCTATTTCCCAAAGCTCTTAATGCTTCTATAGTACTTTCATCCATTTCTTCTGCTGAGTGGGGATGAACCCCCACTGCAGCATATATATTTTCATATTCCTCAGCCAATTTAACTGCTTTTATACTACTTGAAAGATCATCACCCGGGTCTATTATAAGAGATATATTATTTTCCTTTAAAGATTTTATAACTTCTTCTCTATCCTTGTCAAATCTTTCATCATTTAAATGAGCATGACTATCTATAAGCATATTTTCAACTCCCATTAACTTATTGTAGCTCCAGATGGTATATCTTCTAAGGTACTCACCAATGTAAGTACTCCATCTTTTTCTGCCGCCAATACCATTCCATAAGACTCTACTCCCCTAAGTTTCACAGGTTTTAAGTTTGACACAAGTACTACTTTTTTACCTACTAAATCTTCAGGGCTATAGTATTTTCTTATACCTGATACTACTTGCCTTGTTTCTTCTCCTACCTTCAATTGTAATACCAAAAGTTTATCTGCATTTGGATGTTTTTCTGCACTCAAAACTTCTGCTACCTTTAATTCTATTTTATCAAAATCGTCAATAGTTATATAGTTTTCTTCCACTTCTGTTTCTACTCCTTTTTGTTTACCTTTTTTGACATTTCTTTCTTCTATGAGTTTTGAATTGGCTTCATCTAATCTTTCTAGTTCTTTCTTTATATCTAGCCTTGGGAATATTGGATTCCCTCTGTTGACTTTTTGTCCTACTGATATTTGTCCCCATACTTTTCCATCGTCCCAAGAAATATTTTTATCTGAAAATCCCAATTGTCTTCTTATCTCATCTGAAGTTCTTTCCATAAAAGGCCTTATAAGTATAGATGTAATCCTTAAACTTTCACATAGATTGTAAAGAACTGTATTTAATCTTTCACTATCTCCTTCTTTTGCAAGAACCCATGGAGTAGTTTCATCTATATACTTATTTGTCCTTCTTATAAGTTTCCAAATTTCTTCTAATGCTCCACTAAAATCCAACTTATCCATATGCTCTTCAACTTTTTCTGGTATATTTATTGCCAATTCTTTAAGTTCATCATCAAATTCTCCAGATTTTAGAGCCTCTGGAATAAGCCCATAATTGTATTTTTCCACCATAGTCACAGTTCTGCTGACTAAATTTCCTAAATCATTGGCCAAATCTGAATTTAATCTAGTCAAAAATTTTTCTCTTGAAAATGAACCATCTTGACCAAAGGAAAATTCCCTTAGCAAGAAATATCTAAAAGAGTCTATTCCATATAATTCAATGATTGGCTCTGGATATATGACATTGCCTTTAGACTTTGACATCTTGTCATTTTCAAACAATATCCAACCATGGCCAAAAACTTTCTTTGGCAATTCTATATCCAATGCCATGAGTACTGCTGGCCAAATAATAGTATGGAATCTAACTATTTCTTTACCCACTAGATGAACATCACAAGGCCAATACTTTTTAAATTTTTCATCATCCTCTGTGCCATATCCCAATGCAGTTAAATAGCAAAGCAATGCATCTAGCCATACATATACAACATGTTTATCATCAAAAGGAACTTTTACTCCCCAATCAAAAGTAGTTCTGGATACGCAAAGGTCTTCCAATCCTGCATTTAAAAAATTGTTAAGCATTTCATTTTTTCTAGATTCAGGTTGTAAAAATTCTGGATTTTCTTCAAACAATTTTATGAGATCATCTCTATATTTTGAAAGTTTGAAAAAATAAGCTTCTTCTTTGGTCTTGTGAACTTCTCTTCCACAGTCAGGACATTTTCCATCTACAAGTTGGCTTTCTGTCCAGAAAGATTCACAAGGTGTACAATACAATCCCTCATAATATGATTTGTAAATGTCCCCCTTATTGTATAGCTTTTCAAATATTTTTTGTACTGCCTTTTCATGTTCAATATCTGTAGTCCTTGTAAAAGCATCATAAGATATATCTAACATTGCCCAAAGTTCTTTGATATCTTTCACTATTCCGTCTACATATTCTTTTGGAGATACTCCATTTTCTTTTGCCTTTTCTTGTATTTTTTGTCCATGCTCATCAGAACCAGTAACTAACATTACATCATATCCCATAAGCTTTTTATATCTCTTTAAAGTATCGGCAGCTACAGTAGTATAAGTATGCCCTATATGAAGATTGTCACTTGGATAATATATAGGTGTAGTAATATAATAATTCTTCATTTTCTAACCTCCTTATTTTTTCTAAACAAAAAACCTCCATCTCTAAATCAATAGAGACGAAGGTATTCTTCGCGGTACCACTCCAATTCATTTAAACTTCACAGTTTAAATCTCTATAGGTTACAATCATAACCTTGCAATCTTAACGGTTGCAAACCCGTCATAGCCTACTTTTTTCAGCTATACAGTTTAGGGGCCATATTCGGCAAGACTTTGAACGCTGGCTTTCACCTTTCCCAGCTCTCTAGTGTTCAAAATACAGACCTACTCTTCCCTGCATTACCTTTATTTTATAATACTCTATTTATTTAAATAATATACAAGATTAATGATAAAATGTCAAGGATAAAAAGATAGTAAAGATTTCACGGGTCTTTGACAATTTAAAAAATTGATCCTTGACTCAATATGACATCTATTACTCCAAATGAAATACCATAAGCAATGATACTCATATATGATAAATAAACAAAAGAGCCTTTCATACGGAGATTATATAATATAGCTTCCATAGTTAAAAATATCCACGTAAATACAACAGATGCCGTTATAATCCATGATGCCGTCTCTAAAAGAATATAAATACCAAAAATTACACCAAACAATACAACTGCTATCTTATATAAATCCCCAAGTCGAAACATGATTTTTTTAAAGTTTGTACGCTCATATCTAACAGTTATGCTTTTTCCCATACTACTTCTTGCCATCTTGTTCCAAACAATATAATCATACAATTCAGCTATATAATAAATCAGAAAACTCAGAAGAAACGCTGTTCCAATTATAAAAGCAAATGAATTTATAAAAAATTCCTTTGAAAATACCGTAAAATCATATTTCTTCATAATTACAATATATAGGTGACATAAAAACACAGCGATTAGTGCAAACAAAAATCCCACAAGCAGAACTTTCTTTCGTCTGATATTTCGTATCATTTCATATTTTTCCCGTTCAGAAACTTGGTCATTATTTTTTCTAAACTGCATAATCGTTCTAAATATGATTAGATAACCATTCTGACATACAAACTCCCAGCCATCCCGTTTCATGTTTTCTATCATTTCATTTATGTTTCGTCCTATATTATAAATTACCTTATAACTGTATTTACCTTTTTCTTCTGAAAGACGTGAAAACATGAGAAAATTACCTTTCATTCCTGAAAAAATATATCCCTCTTCCTCCATATCTATTAGATAATGTTCTACTTCATCTGTTTCATAATATTGAAAATTATGATAAATTAACTTATCCACTTAATGCCCTCCTATATCACATTGTAAAAATGTGTCCATGCAGATTGTACCAGCCATATGAAAATTCATTATTGCTTTATCAACTTCTAACTCGCCAACAAATAAAAATAAACTTTTGTACTCATTTTTAATTATATCGTAATAATGTTCCATCGAATCATTGTCACAAGAGCAACTTGTCCCGATCATACTTTATCAGGTAAATGCTTTTTCACAAAATCATTTGAAACCCCCTGCTCTTTAAAATTTATAAGCAGGGGGCTCTTTGTAGATCTCTATTGTAAAATACTATTCTAGTTTATTATATATTATTTTATAAAAAGTTCAACTTTTATGATATGGACATGTTCATAAATAGAATTGTCAACAATTAAGACTTCTACCCTTTCTTCAACTGTTGTGAAATTTATTACAGCTACAATACTTTCAGCCACAAGAATAAGAATTTTCCAATATAATAGAAAGCTTTCTTTCTTTAATTATATCAATCTTATTTACTTATGCAATAAAAAAAAACTATCATATTTCGACTCGTGTCTCGGGTATTTGACAGTTCTATAAGAGATAATTTTTACTGCCAAAGCTGAAATGTCAAGGATAAAAAGATAGTAGCCAGTATTTATTAAGTACATATAATGATATTAGCTAAAATTATAAAAGGAGTTGATTTTTTTATGTATTCACCTATGAACCAAGACCCATATATGCCTGACCCTTACATGCCTGCAGTTCCACCACTATATCCTATGGACAATTGTATGCCTGAACCATATATGCCTATATATGAGCCATATATGCCTGAAATGCCTATGTATCCACCAAATAATATGCCTATCATGTGTCCTATGATGGATCCAATGTTTAGACAATGTATGGAAATATGCATGAGACAATGTGGAAGATATAATAGTCCTATGGAAATAAATGATATTAAAAATATTTTTCCTGCAGAAACAGAAAATTTTTTACCCACAAGTGCTGAAGAAATAGAGGAATAGTGGGTTTTTACCAAAAATAACCTTAAGCTTTTGTGAAATTTTGTGACTAGTGCTTCTGAGCTTTGCCAGTATTTATGCGGCTTGGAGGCACTAAACTTTTTTTCGACAAAATTTGATATTTTCTTAAACATAAGGAATAATTATTTTTAAAATTGGATATAATAGCTATTTATCAAGTGTTTTTCTGAATTTATCTAATTTTCTAACTTTTTATCAAAAAATTTGACAAACAATTTCTTTTTAAATAGAATACAATAAGTCAAACTTGAGGAGGGAAAAACATGGATGAATTTTCAGTAAAACCTAAGCGCTATCTGAAAATTACAACTATCCTCGCTATAGCAGCTATAATTTGTTTAGGCATTTATGAGGAAAAGACTAAAACAGTTACTATTTGCATAGATGATAGCAAAAAGACAGTAAGAACGTTAAAGCCTACTGTAGGTGATGTTCTTCAAAGCGAAGGAATTAAATTAGAGGAAGGAGGATATATAAATTACAAGATTACTGACAAATTAAAGAAAGATACAACTATAACAATAAAAACACCTAAAATTTATAAAATAAAGTTTGGCGAAAAGATATTGGAAGTAAAATCCACAGAAAACACTGTAGAAAATATCTTGAAAGATGTAAATATAGATTTAGGTAAAAATGATTATACCTATCCAACACTAAGCGCAAAAGTGAATCCTATGGACGAAATTGAAATAGTCAATGTAGATGAAATTGTAGAAACAGTTAAGAAGGATATCCCTTTTGAAGAAGTTGTAAGAAAAACCAGCAAATTAGAAAAAGGAACTTCGAAAGTTGTGCAAGAAGGTAAAACAGGACTTAAAGAAATTCAAGTAAAGAAAATATTTAAGAATGGACAATTGGTTTCCGAAAAACTTATATCTGAAAAACTTGTTTCTAATCCCGTACCAAAAGTAATTGAAAAAGGTACTAAGGAAAAAGAAATCTATGTTTCTTCAAGAGGAAATGTAAGATATAAAAAAGTTTTCACAGTAGTGGCAACTGCTTATGACTTATCATATGCAAGTTGTGGAAAAAGACCCGGTGACAGAGGGTATGGGATTACAGCATCAGGTACAAAAGCAAGACCTGGAGTTGTATCAGTAGACCCAAGAGTCATTCCACTGGGAACTAAACTTTATGTTGAATCTCTTGACAATAGAAGTGATTATGGTTTTGCTATAGCAGAGGATACAGGTAGCGCTATAAAAGGTAACAGAATTGATTTGTTCTTTCCAAGTGGGAAAGAAGCCAAAATTTTTGGCAGAAGAAAAGTAAAAGTTTATATATTAGAAGACTAGGGAAATTCCTAGTCTTCTAATTTCAAAGGAATATATTACATACAAATACTGAGGCAAATATAGAAGCAATATAAGATATCAGAGCCGCCTTCAAAGTATATCTATGATCTCTTATTCCAATAGAGCCAAAATATACAGCCATGGTATAAAATATAGTCTCAGAAGAACCCATCATGATTGAAGCTACTTGCCCAGGAAAAGAATCTGGTCCATAGTTTTCTATGATATCTTTTACTACACCCAACGCTCCACTACCTGAAATAGGTCTCATGATGACCAACGGAAGTACTTCTACAGGAATCCCTACAAATTCCATGATAGGACTTAATATATCCATTAGCATATAAAGAGCATGGGAACCTCTAAATATTCCTATAGAAACAAAAATAGCTATAAGATAGGGCATTATCTTTATAGAAGTTTTTATACCTTCTTTGACTCCTTCAATAAAAGCAGAATATATATCTATCCCTTTTACATATCCATAAATGATTATAGTCAAGGTTATAAATGGAACAAGACCTATAGATATAGCCTTCATAAACAATCACTCTTTTCAAAAAGTTTTACAGCTATTATTCCCACAATAGTAGAAATAGAAGTAGCTATAATACCTGGCCCCACTATCCCAGTTGGATCAGCTGAACCAGTATCATATCTAATTTTAAGTACAGTCAATGGAACCAATTGAACAGAAGACATATTTATGACGAGAAACATACACATGGCATTGGTAGCCCTTTTTTTATCTTTGTTTAATTTGTTTATCTCCTCCATAGCTTTTAATCCAAAAGCTGTAGCTCCATTTCCTACTCCAAACATATTGGCTATGATATTCATGAGTATAAATCCTTCAGCAGGATGATTTTTGGGAATACCCGGAAACAAAAACCTCATTATAGGACTAAAAATTTTTGACAACTTTTCTAAAAATCCAGATTCTTTTGCTATATTCATAATCCCAAGCCAAAAAGACATTATTCCTATAAGACTTATAGCAAAAGTCACTGCCTCTCCTGCTTCTTTTATGATGATATTATTTATTTCTTCTAGTGTACCAGCAAATATAGAATATACTATTCCTATAGCTATGAGCAAAAACCACATGGTGCTCATCATAAAAAAATCTCCCCTTCCATTAGAATATATGAAAAGAGGAGAACTATAAGAACTTTTATTTATACATATCTCCAAAAGGAGTAGCTACTTTTTCGATTTTTTCACTTTCCACTAGCTTTTCCATTTTTTCTTTGAGTTGATCCATGTTGATGGCTTCTCCATATTCTTTTTCAACTTCCCCCAATATGGATAAAAATTGAGATTCATTTATAGGAAGTTTATCTTTTATGATTCTATAAAACTTTTCTTCTTCTTCCTTGCTATATTTTTTAAGTTCATCAAAAGGATTTAATGTGTGAGGACTTCTAGTCTTTGAAGCTCGTATTCTCACATATATAGTACGTCCCATAGTAGCAGAAGATATAAATACATCTCCAGATTTTAGATAGGGAAGTCTCCTTGCCTCTTCTTCTTTTATATCTGTTTCTTCTCTTATGGTCTGTATATCTGATGATCTGACAGTTCTAAATATAAACTTTGTATTTAATTGAGCTGTAATAGTTTCTTCCAAAAGAGTAGGTCTTTGAGTAGCCAATATCAAAAATACTCCATATTTTCTTCCCTCTTGGGATATTTCCTTTAATACAGCTTTGGAAGGACATTCATAGCCCTTTGGAGCAAAATTGTGTGATTCATCTGTAACTATAAAAAATGGTGGAAAATAGTCACTAGTTGTGTGTTTGTAAAGTGCATCTTTAAAATCTCTTCTCTTGTGATAGAGATTATTTAGTAAATAAGTACTAAATACCTGTAGCATTCTAGTGCTTCCTTGAACAACTATGAGTTTCCCAAGTTTCAGCCCTTCTTCTATCTCATGAATATCATTTGAAAATATTCCTTCATTATAGAGCTTCCTAAGTCTCCAAAATATTCCCTTTACAGAACTATATGGACAAGTTTTGTCATAAGAATCATATAATTCCTTTCTTTTTTTCCAAGCTTCTGTTTCTGCAGTAGTCGTAGCCTCTTCTATCCTTCTCTTTATTTTTTCTTGAGAACCCTCTTCTTGGGCTTCAGAAAGCATCTTGAGCCTGTCATGAAAACTTTGATAGGAATCTTTTCGCTTGTACAATATATCTACTACATTGTTCATGGCATCTGTCAGTGTACTAGAAGCATCTAATAGATTTTTTAAATCTTGAGGACTCAAATCCTCAAATTTAACTCCCACATCATAGCCGACTTGAAGACATTTAAATTTTCCGCTGAAATCTTCCTTTTCATCATCAGGAAGATATTCCTGCATTTCAGAAAAATCCATTTCAAAATGAGGATCTAGAACTATTGTAGGTATATTTAATTTCATAAGTTCCTCTAAAACTACTCTAAGTCCAAAGGATTTTCCAGAGCCAGAACCTCCAAATACTCCTATATGAGGATATTGATGCATAGACTTTAAATCAAGTATATAAGGTATACCCTTTTGAGGTTGGAGCTTATCATCTTCAAATGTATACAATATATTTTTAAGTTCCTCATCCATATCTTCTTCCATTTGATCTGTGTTTCTTATGAGACCTAAAACCAGCCCTTCTTCTTTATTTGCTTTGACCATAAAATCTTTTACTTCATAAAATTTAGGTACCCTTACATCAGAGCCAGTTTCTACTGGATATTGAGCCTCATTTATAAGTCTTACTTTGGCAATATATATAGTATCTTCATCTATATTGTATCCTATAGCTCTTAGGGACTCCAATACACTGGAGTCTACCAAATCTCCATTTATATTTAGCGGTATGTATCTATTGTAAGTATTGGCCTCTACTACCTCTCCCATTAAGTCGCCTTGAGCTTCATCCATTATAATTAAAAACTCATTTATCCTAAAGTTTCTATCTTTAGACCCTATATATACTTCTTGTTGAGTAGTAATTCCTACAACCTTCATCAAAAATCCCCCCTAAAGTGTTCTTTTATCTCTTTCAGATATAAAAAGTTTTTCAAGTATTTCTCTATCTAAATAAGTTTCCAAGATACTGTGCATCATCTTGTCCGATATTTTCACTTCACTATCTACTATATCAAGCCATAGTGGCACACCCCTGCTATTTTTAGGCGTGAGAGTAAATACAAGCTTTGCCATTTCTTCTATATACTCTCTTTGAGTATCTAGTATATCCATTCCAATGACGCTAGGAGCATTGGAGCTTCTCATAAATATAGAAGTAAATCCTTCCTTAGGTTTCTTTGCTACTTCATCTTTTATTTTAACCATCTCTCCATATTTAAGAAGTCCATATAGTAATTCTCTATCATATAAATTTTCGGCTGTATCTAAAATCTTATCTTTAGCTAATTTTTCTCCAACAATAGAAGTTTTTATATCCTTTATGACACCTATAAGTATGATTCCCCTGTTTTCACATTCCCTTCGAAGTTCTATCCACTTTTCAAAACACTCTATATCATATCTTATAAGAGAACCATCCATCATAATAGCATAGGGATTGTACTTTTTGACCCCTTCCAAAGCTACATCTACTTCTATACCAGACAATTTATAGTTTTTAATAGCCTCTTCATTGCCATCAAGTCTTTCAATAAGCTCACTTTCTTCTTCCGTATATAGTGGAGTATAAAAATCTGCTTTATAAATCGGAGTATCATCATATATAGAACTTTTAGCTAATCCCTGATAAATTTCTAAATAGTGAGGATATGCCCCACCAATTCTATTTTTAGAACCGTCAACTCCAATTATCCCACCATTTTTTAAATATTTTTCAATTTCACTTTTATCCATTTTTTCTATTTGGACTATTTCTCCTATGTTCTCATCTACATAATTTTTCAATTCACCACTATCCATTTTAAGAAGTTTGTTGTACTTGTTGCACAAATTGGAATTTAAACGTATAACTTTTTCTTTCAATTCATCACTCAATCCGTACAAAATATCACCCCTTCATACTTCTATATATAAGTATAATACAATATTTAGTTTGAGGAAAACTTGTTTAAATTTTTATCTTGTTTTTTTGTGAAATATTTTTAAAAAACAGGTTGACTTAAAATGGTATATATGGTACAATTTAAATTGTAGAAAAAAGTCGATACATATTAAATAATTAGGAGGTATTTCAAAATGAAATCAACTGGTATTGTAAGAAAAGTAGACGAGCTAGGTAGAGTAGTTATACCTATAGAGCTTAGAAGGACTTTGGAAATTGCTGAGAAGGATGCTTTGGAAATTTACGTTGATGGAGAACAAATCATACTTAAAAAGTATGCTCCAGCTTGTATTTTCTGTGGACAAGCTAAAGACGTTCAAGTATTCAAAGGCAAAAATATTTGTCCAGCTTGTCTTGAAGAACTTAAAAAGTAATACTCTTTCCCATCCATTTTGGATGGGATTTTTATTCATAGATCTATGCTCTCCTTATATACTTGGTTTTTAGGTATATCTCTATCTTTGGATACTTTTTTTATTGCTTCTTTTTTGGAAAATCCATTTTCCATATACAATTTTATATGTTCTTTTATAGGAATATCTAGGAGAGGAACTTCCTTTTCCGCTTTTCCACCTTCTACTACAATGACAAATTCTCCTTTTCTATTTTCTCTGTATTTCTCTATTCCTTCTTCTATAGTACCTCTAAAAGTTTCTTCATGAATTTTAGTCAATTCTCTTGAAATAGAAATGCGTCTATTCCCTAATACTTCACACATATCTTTTAAAAGATCCATAAGCCTATGAGGAGCTTCGTAGAGTATAATGGTTCTTTCTTCGTTTTTTAATCTTTCTAACTCTTTTTTCCTATCCTTTTTGTTGGAGGGCAGAAATCCTTCAAATACAAATTTACCTGTAGGAAATCCCGACAACAAAAGGGCTGTAATAGATGCTGTGGAACCTGGAAGAACTATTACTTCTATTTTTTTTAAAATAGCTTCTCTTATAAGATCTTCCCCAGGATCTGATATACCTGGCATTCCAGCATCTGATACCAACGCAATATTTTCTCCCGCTTCAAGTTTTTCCAATAAAAATTTTCCCTTTTCCCATTTGTTATGTTCGTGATAACTTGTAAGGGGTTTTTTTATCTCATAATGATTTAATAGCTTTATGGTATGTCTTGTATCTTCTGCAGCTATTAAATCCACTTTATTTAACACATTTAAAGTCCTAATAGTTATATCTTCTAAATTTCCTATGGGAGTAGGACAAATATAAAGGGTTCCATTAGCCATTTTTATTTTCCACATCCATTCCATAAATTTTATATATTTCATCTGTATAAGTACCATCATGATTGTACACATACAAGGGTTTTTGAAATTTTAACTCTGATTTTCCACCCTTCATGCTCATAATAAGTAAAATATTAGGCTTTTCATCATATTTCGGGTGAACAAATTGAATAGACTTGGGTTCCAAATTATATTTTCTTAAAAGCCAAATTATATCTACAAGTCTATGGGGTCTATGAACCATGAAAAACTTCCCGCCTTGACACAATAAATAACTTGCAGTCCTCACTATATCTTCAAGACTACAGGCTATTTCATGTCTTGATATGGCAAAATTGTCCCTTTCATTTACAATCCCACCTCCCCCTTTCATATAGGGTGGGTTAGAGGTGACAAATTGAAATTGGCCGCTTTTAAATATTTCGGGTAGATTTTTTAAATCCATATTTAGTATTTCTATTTGTTCTCCTAAATTGTTCATCTTCACACTTCTACTAGCCATATCTGCCACTTCTTCTTGTATCTCGATGCCGTAAACTTTTTTAGGACTATATCTGGAACATAAAAATAGCGGAATTATACCTGTTCCCGTTCCTAAATCTAAACCCGTAGAATCTATTTTAATTTTTGAAAAATTGGAAAGAAGTATAGCATCTGTTCCATAAGAAAATTTCCCTCTATTTTGAATAATTTTGTAATTGCTTCCTGGAATAATATCTATTTTTTCTCCATCTCTCAATATTGTTTCCATAATATACTCCTTTAGTCTTTTGATGATTATAGCAAAAAAGACCCTTAAGGGTCTTTTTCTATGGACAAATTAGTCTTGCTTTGGAGCATCTACTGGGCATACATTTGCACATGCACCACATTCAATACATTTTTCTGGATCTATAACGTATCTATCATCTCCTGCGCTAATAGCTTCTACTGGACATTCAGCTGCACATGCACCACAGCTGATACAAGCATCTGTAATTTTATAAGCCATCTAGTTCACCCCCTTAGTCAACTTGTCTTATAACTGCTAATATTTTATCATTATTTTGCTAATAATAAAAGTGTATTAAATATATTTAATTGTTATTTTGATTGATTTCCTTTAATTTTCCTGTAAATCCCTATGTTTATTACAACATTCTTCAACTTCACAAGGACAATTTTCTTCAGGGATTATATATTCTGGGTCTATATCTTCAGTTATCTCTATATCATTTATGTTATATACAATCAAATCCTCTGTATCATCGCTTAAAGTAACCTTTACTTTAACATTTTCCATAATAGTATAGCTTTCTATTACTGTACCTCTTCCAAGAGGAGTGACAACTATAGTACCTATACTTGGCATTCTTTCAAGTATCTCCTCATACACATGATGCTCATATTTTAAGCAACACATAAGCCTTCCGCAAAGACCTGATATCTTTGTAGGATTTAATGATAAATCTTGTTCTTTGGCCATCTTTATTGAAACAGGCTCAAATTCCCCTAAAAAGGCAGTACAGCATACTGGCTTACCACAAGGACCTAGTCCACCTATCATCTTTGCCTCATCTCTAACTCCTATTTGTCTTAACTCT
This sequence comes from Sporanaerobacter acetigenes DSM 13106, assembly GCF_900130025.1. Classification (NCBI taxonomy): domain Bacteria; kingdom Bacillati; phylum Bacillota; class Tissierellia; order Tissierellales; family Sporanaerobacteraceae; genus Sporanaerobacter; species Sporanaerobacter acetigenes. Next base: position 173,090 of record NZ_FQXR01000004.1, read on the forward strand.
ATTCTAGTCCTAAATATAGCAGCTAAATCTTTGACAAGCTCCCTGAAATCCACTCTGCCATCTGCTGTAAAATAAAATATGACTTTGTTGTTATCAAAAGTATATTCTACATCTACCAATTTCATCTGAAGACCATGTTCTTCTATCTTTTCTAAACATATGATGAAAGCTTCTTGAGCTTTTTCTTTGTTTTCTTCATGTATTTGACAATCTTCTTGTGTTGCTATTCTTAATACTTTTTTTAATGGTGGCACTATTTCCTCTTCAGTAACTTCCTTTGGACCAACTACTACGTGACCAAATTCTATACCTCTAGCCGTCTCTACTATAACACAATCATCTCTATTTATTTCTAGCTCATCTGGATCAAAATAATATATTTTACCTGCTTTTTTAAATCTGACTCCTACTACTTTTATCATTTTTAAACCTCCTGCATTTTCAAAAGCATTGTCTCTATTGAGAGTTGATAATTTAATCTTAAATCTATATTTCTTTTGGTCACCATAATATATTCCATTATATCATTTATTTTATCTTTTGATAAAAATTTTTGGCTCGATAGGATTTCCATTTTATCCCTGTTTATGATCAGATCAGTGCTATTTGTCTCTTTATATATAAATAAATCCCTGAACCAATAGAGAATTATATCTAATATCTCATCAATAGAATTTTTATTTGCCTCAAAAAAGCTTATATCGCTAAAAACCTTGAGCCTATCACCTTTAACTATTTCGTCTATAGTTTCTATAGTTTTCTCTCTTAAATTGAAGAATTCTTCATTTCTACAAAGTTCTATAGCCCTTCCTATACTTCCTCTAGAAAAAGAAGAAATAAATTCTGCTTCTTCTGTTTTCTTTCCATATTTCTCAATCAATACTTTGACTATTTTTTCCTTTTCAACTGGAATAAAATTTATTACTTCACATCTAGAAAGAATAGTCGGCAAGATATTTTCACTACTAGTACTTATGAGAATAATATTTACATAGCTGGGTGGCTCTTCCAATGTCTTTAGAAAAGCATTTTGTGCTTCTTTTCTCAGTTTGAAACTATCGTCTATAATATATATTTTTCTATTTCCCTCTAGTGGTTTCAACATCATGGACTTTATAGCTTCTTCTATTTGGCTCTTTTTTATTGTGTTTTTTTCAGCTTCAACAAGATAAAAATCTGGATGATTTGAAGAATCAAATTTAATACAAGAACTACATTCATTGCAAGGCTCTAATCCTCTTCTTTTACATAAAAGAGTTTTAGCAAACTCATAAGCTACTTTCTTTTTTCCTATAGCTTCAGGCCCTTGAAATAAATAGCTATGACTTATCTTGTCATTTTCTATAGCTCTTTTTAAACTTTGTATTATCTTCTCATGACCTACTATATCCATATTTAAATCCTCTTGAAATCGTCTATATCCATGATAAATATTGTTGCTCCGCCAATATTTATTTCTTGATTTCCTTTTTTTATGGCTCTTGAACTACATATTTCTTCTATGATGCTTAAAACATCATCTATTTGATTTTCTTCTACTCCTATTAAAAGAGTTGTGTTGCCTGATTTTAAAAATCCTCCTGTACTAGCCAATTTTGTCACTCTGAATTTGTTGCTCATCAATGCCTTTACAAGCTTTGGTGTATCTGCATCCTGAACAATAGCTATAAGTAACTTCATCTTCAAACCCCCTCACTATAATCTTATATATTTTTCTACATCTAAAATAAATATTGTAGCTCCACCAACCTTTACATCTAGTGGATATGGAATATAGGTATCTCCTGGCATAGTTACAGTCAAAAGAGATGTAGTTATTTCTCTAGTCTTGCAAGTATGTTCTATAATATCCAATACCTTTTCTACGCTTTCATCTTCCACACCTATCAAAAGAGTTGTATTGCCTGATTTTAAAAATCCTCCTGTACTAGCTAATTTAGTTATCCTAAATTCTTCTTCTGTCAGCTCCTCTACAAGATTGGAAGCATCCTGATCTTGAACTATGGCAATTATAAGTTTCATTTTAATGGCCCTCCTTTTTTAAATATTTTATCCAATTCATTCTTTACTTCTTCAAAGGTCTCCTCTACAGATTTAGAAGCATCTATTACTTTTATATTTTCTGGATACATAGAAATGAGTTTGAGATATCCATTATATACTTCTCTATGAAAGTTTATTCCTTCCATCTCCAACCTATCCCCACTATTTTCTCCTGTTTTTCTACTTAAAGCCTCGACTGGATCTATATCAAAAAACAATATTAAATCTGGATTTACTCCTTCTATTCCAAAATCATTTATAGCTTTTACATCAGAAACTCCAAGTTCTCTACCTATTCCTTGATATACCAAACTTGAAAGTACGAATCTTTCAGAAAGAACTACTTTTCCCTCTTCCAATGCAGGCCTTATTTTTTCATATACATGTTGACTTCTAGATGCTGCATATAGAAGTGCTTCTGTTCGTGGAGACATATTTGTATTTTTTTTATCTAATATTATATTTCTAATATCTTCTCCTATACTTGTTCCTCCTGGTTCTCTTGTCACAATAAAATCTATGTTTAAGTCTTTGAGATATTCCACAATAAGTTCTGTTATAGTACTTTTCCCTGAACCATCTGGTCCTTCCAATGTTATAAATATTCCACTCATCTATTGCTCAGTCCTTTCTCATTTAACAAGCCTAATCTTTCCTCTATTATAATCTAGTGGCCCAATTATTTCCACACCATTTTGGCTTAAATTAAGTACTTCCTTATATATTTCATAAGTTATTACTTCTCCTGGAATCACTATGGGAATTCCAGGGGGATAAGGTATGATATAATCAGCTGAAATTTTTCCTATGGCCTTTTCTAATTCTACAACTTGTTTTTCTCTATAAAAAGCTTCTCCTATTGGAAGTTCAACAACAGGTTCGATCATGCCAAAATCGATTTGTCTCATATCCTCATATGACTCTAAACTCACTATTTCCTCTATAGCCTTCTTAAATAAGTCTAAATCCCCCTTTGTATTCATAAGAGTTGTCAAAAGTAAACCATAGTAGTAATCAGACATTTCAAGCTGTATATGATATTTATTCCTCAATATTTTTTCTAATGTAGTTCCTCTGATTCCCTTTATGTTTATAAGTACTTTGGTCATATCAAAATCTTCTATAGTACAGTCTTCCTCGTCTCCCGTAAAGATAGATACCCTGTCTATTTCTTTTAAATCCTTGACAATCTCGTTTAAATTTTCTATATGTTCCCTTAGTTTATCTACTCCTTCTCTTTCCATATAAGCTCTAACTATATCTAATGAAGCCATGAACATATAAGAAGGACTAGTGGTCTGATAAAGATTTAGCATACTTTTAAGTTTTTCTATATCCACTCTATCAGAAACTACATGAATCATAGAAGTTTGAGTGAAACTAGGCAAGGTCTTATGAGTACTTTGAACTACAATATCAGCTCCTGCTTCTATAGAAGATATAGGGAGCTTTTCTGAAAACATCAAGTGACTACCATGAGCTTCATCTACCAGCAATATCCTATTATATCTATGTACTATTTCAGCTATACTCTTTACCGGACTACATACTCCATAATATGATGGATAAGTAATGACTACCGCTTTTATGTCCTTATCCCTCTTCAATATAGTTTCTACATCATGAGGGTTTATTCCTGTAACAATTTTATTTTTTTTATTATAATTAGGATAAATATATCTAGGTATAAGTCTATTTAGAATGATACCATTGTAGACAGATTTATGAGAATTTCTTTGGATGAGAACTTTATCTCCTGGATTAGTTATTGCTCCAAGAGCTATATATATACTTCCAGTAGTGCCATTTACAGAATAGAATGTTGCCTTTGATTTAAAAGTATCAGAAGCCAATTTTTGACTTTCTAAAATAATTCCATCAGGATCTTGCAAATTGTCAAGACCCTCCACTTCCGTCAAATCTATCCGAGGAATGTATTGACCCCAATCTATAAGAGTATTTTTCCCTTTGTGTCCTGGAGTATGAAAAGATATATTGCCTTCTTCTACATACTTCTTGAGTCCATCAAATATAGGTGTATCCATTTTCTACTCCTTTCAAATAACTGCATATGATTATTATACCAAAAAATTAAAAAGTGTCAGTAGTTTGTCTGACACTCTTTAAGTATATTTTTAATAGTATACATATAGTATTCATATTCCGCATCTTCTACTCTTGTTTTTGTAATAGCATTTAAACAGTCTTTACAAATATGTGCATTTAGAAACTTAATTCCTTCTTTTTTGTTTTCCCTACAAACTGAGCAGTACAAAAAACCATCCCCTTAATCCTATTTCCCATAATTATTGCCACTATAATATATCTTATTCACATTTGTGAAAATAGTGCCTGTCAATGGAAAGCTAATTTGTACTTATTTTTCTATTTACTTCACTTACAAAGCTTTGGCTAGGCCTAAAAAGGAAAAGATATTCCTTTCCTTTTCTATGATATCTTCCTACATGACAATTTTCAAAAGATTTGTCAAATACAAATTTATAATTGAAATTATATTTTTCATTCCCACTATAAGGCTTTATAGAGGAAAGTTCATCTAATTTTATACTGAGCATTTTAAAATTTCTTTTCCCAATAAGCCTATGAAATATCAATTCATCATCTTCCAACGTGTAGCTATATTTTGAAAAATATTTTATAAGAATTCCGCTGCATGCAAACGTTACCATGAGTATTACGATTATATTAGTCATATAGGGATATTTAGCTGTATATTTATTCGCCAAAAATATCACAAAATCTACAAGAATTGCAGTAACTATAATAGATAAAAAAACTTTTAAAAAAGATTTTTCTTTTTTTTCAACAATTTCATTCATTTTTCTTTCCCCCTTCAACTCTATTTTAAGCAAAATGCATAAAAATATCAAATTATTTCGAAAAAAATACCCTTGAAAATTCAAGGGTATTTTTAGTCATCATTTAACTTTATAATACATATTGTTTGCTCGTATTCCTGTGGAACCTCTACTCTTTTTCTTTTCCTTTGAATATTTACAATCATCCATCACATCACCAAGAGCATAAAATACAAAAGTAATAAAGCACATTAGCAGAAATGCAGAAATAACATATTTCATTTTTATCCCACCACCAACAATTATTCCTACTTTTCTACATTATATCAAATGCTAATGTTTATTTCCACATAAAAATACAATTTATTCTTCTGTATCTTCTTTTTCTCCTATCACTTCAACTTCTGGGGTTTCTTCTGTGTCTTCTTCACTCTCTTGTTGCCTTGTTGGCTCAGTAAGTATTGCTATTGCATCTTTGGGATCTCTAAAAATAGTTATGTCTTCATTTTTATAGATTTCTAAATCTTCAACAAAGAATGGAGTATTTAAATCTATGTTTGAAACATCTGCTACTACTGATTGAGGAATGTCTTTTGGCAAACATTCTATTTCAATTTCATCAAGTTGTTGAACCAATATAGTTGATGGAGTGTCTACCTTTTCCCTTCCTACAATAGTGATTGGTAAAGTCATCTTAACTAATTCATCCATACGAAGTTTTTGAAAGTCTACATGAATTAAGTTTCCTTTAACTGGATCATTCTGCATTTCCTTAATTATAACTGGAACTGTCTCTCCCGCAATCTCCAAATCTATTAATGCTGATGAACCATGGGTTCTAAGCATCTTGTGAAAATCTCTTTCCTCAACTTTGATATTCTTTGTTTCTTCACTTCTTCCATATATTACTGCAGGTATAAAATTGTTGTCCCTCAAGTGTTTTACATGATTTTTACCTATTTCTTGTCTTACTTCTGCTTTCAATTTAGCATCTGCCATATCCGATTGCTCCTTTCATGAATTTCATTGTATTAATATAGTTATACCAAAAAACTAAAATATTTGCAAATTTGAAATGAATACTTTTACAAAACTTTCTGTAAAATTAAAATCAATGCTACCCCCGGCAGACCCAATATCCCCGTTATGACTGCATTTACAGGATTTATAGCTATAGAAAAACCTACAAATTTTCCTATGATATTTATCAAGAACAATGCCACTCCACCCAATATTCCATTTATGATAAGCTTTCCAATCCACTTTAGTGGAACAACTAAAAGCATTCCAATAATATATAAAATCAATAGTCCAAACGCATAAGCAAGTATTACTTCAAAGTTCATATCATCACCCCTATTAAAATTTACTCTATTATATAATAAGGGACTAGTTCCGTAAATATTCATTTTAACGATAGATCTTTTTCTCTAGCTTTTTTCAAAAAATAAGTATATTTTATTTTAGAAGCTTCTATCTCATATATAGCTAAATCCACCAAATCTGGTTCACATACACATTGAAAATATATTTCTTTACTTTTCCATTCGTTGAAAGCACTTCTCAAATTATCTAACAGCTCTTTTTCTTCACAACTCAAAGTAGAAACTTTCTGACCTTTCACTTTTTCTATGAGCTTTTGTGAAAAAGCTTCTGATAGCTCTATTATTTTTCTTGCCCTTTCCCTATAATTAATTTTATTCATCACAATACCCCCAATTTTTTATTTATCTATATCTTTGACAAAAAATTAGGGATCTATACAGGTGGCAAGGGGACGTTTTGTTTGCCACGGTGGCAAACAAAACGTCCCCTTGCCACCCTTCATCTATTTGACATCATAGGTATCTATATATTTCTTTATACCTTCACTTATAGCAATTGCAATACGTTTTTGATATTCACTGTCCTTTATAAGCCTGTTATCTTCGGGATTTGTTATAAATCCTACTTCTACTAACACTCCAGTGTTTTCTGTTTCTCTTAATACAAAATAATCTTCACCAATAGCTTCAGTTCTTATAGAATTGTCCTTCAAAAAATCTTTGTACACAATATCATCCACTGACTTGCAAATACATTTAGCCAATTTTTCCCCATTAGTTGATGTAGGATAATAATAAACTTTAACACCTCTAGCTGAAGTTTTTTTGCTGGAATTCACATGAATACTTACAAAAACTATAGGTTTATTTTCATCTATTATAGTTTTTCTTGCATTTAAATCCCTCTTATACCTGGAAGCATTTATATGGCTGTATTCCTCCAAAGATTCATCCTTTTCTCTAGTCATAATCACTCTAAACCCATCTTTTTTAAGTTCTTTTTTCAACTTCAAAGCTACATCTAAATTTATATCTTTTTCGAGAAACCCTGCCTTGTCACTTGTACCTCCATCAATACCTCCATGTCCTGGATCTACTACAATTCTATTATTCTCTCCATTGCTTATAGTATTAAGTACCACGTTTTTCAAAAAAAACATAGCTACAATAGCCAATATTATAATAGCAACTAAAATCAATATCCTTCTATTGAGTTTTATTACATAAAATCTAGCTTTTCTTTTCATTTCTTCTTCCTTTTTACTATAATCTTAAGATAATATTTATTCAAGAAACAATGAATAAAGAACCAAAAAAACAAGGCTCATATCAATTTTATCATCGACATGAGCCTTGATGCAAATATTATTCATTGCAATAACAATTTGCTATCTTCTTCTACATACCATTTCTTTTTTGTTTCTTCGTCTAATAGATCTAAATCCATAATAAAATCCCAATTATATTTATAACAGCCTAATCTGACAATTTCCCTACTATTTCATTTTCAGCAAAAAGTGCAGTCGTTCCCCCAGTATGCCAAAAGATTACATTGCTATTTTGCGGTATGATACCCTTCTTTACATAATCTAAAAGCCCTGCCATAGCTTTTCCTGTATATACAGGATCTAAAAATATACCTTCTTTCCTAGCAAAATATTTTATAGCATTTGAAGCTTCTTTTGATGGAATTTCATAGCCTTTCCCAGCATAACTATCGTCTACAACAAAACCTTCTTTTTCAACCTTTTTGCTATTATCAAGTAAACTTAATCCTTCATTGGCCAAAGAAATTACCCTTTTGACATAATTTTCATCCTTTGGGCTCACACCCATTCCTATTACTTTACAATCACAATTAGCTATAGCTCTTCCTGCCAAAATTCCTGCCAATGTTCCTCCACTTCCTGCAGTAGCAAAAATATAGTCAATTTTCCCTATTTCTTGTTCTTCAACTTGACCAACTAATTCTAAAAACCCTTTTGCAAATCCTAAACTGCCAATATTGGTTGAACCACCACCAGGAATTTCATAGGCCTTTTTCCCTTCTTTCAATAACTCTTTTTCCCTCTCTTCAGCCATCTTTATTCCTATCTCTTCTCCGTCATCATCAGTCATTCCTGATTCTAGATCAATAATATGTATTTCCGCATCTAATATACTATCTAAAAAAAGATTACTTCTCAAGTCTCCTTCATTATATACTAATGCTGAAAGATAAAGAATAGGTTTTAAACCCAAAATATTCGATGCAATAGCAGTCTGCATAGCATGATTTGATTGAGTAGCCCCGTATGTAATTATGTGAGTAGCTCCTTTTTTTATAGCATCTCCCAATAAAAATTCTAATTTCCTTATTTTATTTCCCCCAAACACGCTAGGTCCTGTAATATCATCACGTTTCAAATATAAATTAATACCCAATTCTTCAGAAATTCTTTCCGCTTTATATAGAGGAGTGGGGAAAAAACCCAAATTTACACGAGGTATTCCATTAAATAAATTTTCTATTTCCTCTTTATTCATATACTAAAACATCCTTTCATTATAAATTATACTTTCACTTATTATAATTATAAACTAATCTTAAAATAAATGACATGCAACAAAATGATTTTTTTGAATTTCTCTGAATTGTGGAATTTTTTGATAGCAAATTGGTTTAGCCAATTTGCACCGAGATACAAATCTGCAACCCGGTTCTGGATTTATAGGACTTGGAACTTCCCCTTCCAATTTGATTCTTTTTTTATTGGTTTTATTCCATGCATTCATACCAGGTATTGCCGACAACAATGCTTGAGTATATGGATGGAGTGGTTTCTTATACAATTCTTCACTAGAAGCAAGCTCTACCAAATTCCCCAAATACATGACACCTACTCTATCTGATATATGCTTAACCATAGAAAGATCATGAGCTATAAATAAATAGGTCAAATTAAATTCCTTTTGGAGTTTAATGAGCAAATTAATTATTTGAGCCTGTATAGACACATCAAGAGCAGAAATAGGTTCATCACATACTATGAATTCTGGTTCAACAGCAAGTGCCCTTGCTATTCCTATTCTTTGCCTTTGTCCACCAGAAAACTCATGTGGAAATCTTGAAACATGTTCTTCATTTAACCCAACCAAATTTAAAAGTTCATATATTCTATTTGTTTTCTGTTTCCCTATATATATTTTATGTGCATCAATACCCTCTCCAATAATATCGCCTGCTGTCATTCTTGGATTTAATGATGCATATGGATCTTGAAGTATTATTTGTGCTCTTTTTTTTATTTCTTTTTTCTTCTTACCCTTTATTTTATGAACATCCATATTATCAAAAATTACACTTCCGTCTGTTGCATCATAAAGTCCTATGATTGTCCTTCCACAAGTAGTTTTACCACAACCAGATTCTCCAACAAGCCCTAAGGTTTCCCCTCTATATATATTAAAAGTTACATCATCAACAGCTTTAAGGATCTCCCTTCTCCCAACTTTGAAATATTTTTTCAAATTTTCAACTTTAATTAAAATTTCTTTTTCTTGCATTTCTTAGCCCTCCATTCTTAAAACCTCAGAAATCTCAACTTCAGGTGCTAATGGATGTTTAAGCCAACAAGCCACTTCTTGAGTATCACTTATTTTAGTAAATTGAGGTTTTAGCCTCTTACATACTTTCATGCAATATTCACATCTTGCAGCAAATGGACAACCTGTCGGAGGTTCCAACAAATCTGGTGGAGTTCCGTCTAGAGAATATAAAGTACTTTTATTTTGAGCATCTGGTTTAGGTATTGATTGAAGGAGAGCCCATGTATATGGATGCTGCGGATTTAAAAAAATTTCTTCTTTGGTTCCTGTTTCAATTATCTCTCCAGCGTACATAACTTGAATTCTATCAGCAACTTCAAAAGCTACACCAAGATCATGGGTTATCAATAGTATTGAAGTTTTTAATTTACTCTGCAATTCATTTATCAATTCCATAATATCAGCTTGAATTGTCACATCTAAAGCTGTTGTTGGTTCATCAGCTATAAGTATCTTTGGTCTACATAAAAGAGCCATAGCAATCATTGTTCTTTGTCTCATTCCTCCTGAAAACTCATGGGGATATTGTTTGATTCTTCTTTCCGGGTTGGGTATATTAACCATTCTAAGTATTTTTATAGTCTCTTCCAATGCTTGTTGTTTTTTAATTTTTCCGTTATGTATAATCAAACTTTCTGCTATTTGTTCTCCTATTGTCATTGTTGGATTGAGAAAAGTCATAGGATCTTGAAATATCATAGAAATCTCAAGGCCTCTCAGCTTTTCTAATTCCTTTTCTGACATATCCAATATATTTTTTTTATCAAATATTATTTCTGACTCTTGCCCAATTTCCGTAATCAGCTCTGGAAGAAGCTTTATTATTGATTTTGCCATAACTGTTTTGCCACATCCAGACTCACCTACCATGACAAGAGTCTCACCTTTATTCAAGTAGAAATTTACTTTCCTCACTGCATTTATTTTTCCTGCATAAGTATTAAATGAAATACTCAAATCTTTTACTTCAAGTATCTTTTCCATAATATTTCCTCCTACTACTGTCTCAATTTTGGATCTAAGGCATCTCTCAATCCATCCCCAAGAAGCTGAAATGATAGCATAGTCAAACTTATCATCAATGCTGGAAAAAACAATTGATAAGGGTAAAACACCATATATTGTTGAGCATCTGAAGCCAGTGCTCCCCAACTAGTATTAGGAGATTGAATTCCCAAGCCAATATAGCTCAAAAAGGCCTCACCAAAAATAAAAGATGGAATATCAAATGTAACAGCAACTATCATTATACCTATTGTATTTGGAATAAGATGTTTCATTATTATTTTTAAAGGACTTGTTCCCAATGCTCTTGCAGCAAGTATATAATCTTGTCCTTTAATTTGCAATATTTGTCCTCTAACAAGTCTGGCCATATAACACCAGCCCGTTATAGTCATAGCTATTATCAAAGATCCTACACCTTTCCCAACTATCAAAGACACAAGAATAACAACTATCAAATAAGGTATACTTGCCAATATTTCAACTATCCTCATCATTATGTCATCCACAATTCCACCAAAATATGCTGAAATACTACCATAAATCAGCCCTATAAATATGTCAATAAAAGCTCCAATAATTCCTATAATTATAGAAACTCTTCCTCCTACCCAAACCCTCGTAAAAATATCCCTTCCTAATTTATCTGTTCCAAACCAATGTTGTGAAGACGGAAGCTGATTGGTTTCAGACGTATCCCCAATATCAAATTCCCAAGGCGTTAAATGTGGTCCAATAATCGTCATCAAAATAATAATTCCTAAAACAAATAGTGCAAGCATTGCTATTTTATTTTGTTTAAGCCTTCTCCAAGCATCTTGCCAATATGTCATACTGGGCCTTAATATTTTTTCTGCATCATCGCCTGAATTATCAGCTTTTTGAAAATCTTCACTAGTCAACTCAATATTTTCGTAACTAATCTGTTCCACTATTTATTTCTACCTCCTATATTCTTTATGTGATAATCTAATTCTAGGGTCGATTAATCCATATAAAATATCTACTACAACAAGAGAAACTATATATAAAAAAGCAATAAATATTGTCTGCCCCAACACCATGGTGCAATCTCTGTCAGAAACAGATGATACAAAATATGAACCTAAACCAGGTATAGCAAATATTTTTTCTATAACAAAAGAGCCTTCAAAAACCGTAGCTATTTGCGGCGCTAACAAAGTAATTATTGGCAACATAGCATTTCTCAAAATATGTTTTTTTATCAAACGAGATTTAGAAGCCCCCTTAGCTTTAGCTGTTAGTATGTAATCTTGATTTATAACATCAAGACAATTGGCCCTCATATATCTAGCATATTTGGCTATTGAAGCAAAAGATAATGCTATTGAAGGCAATATTGTATATTTAAAACCTTCCCATCCTGTGGTTGGCAATATTTGTCGCTTGATTGTAAAAGAATATTGCAATAGAGAAGCAACAACAAAGCTAGGTATGGATACTCCCAATATAGCTATGAACATAACGACATAATCTGGCCACTTGTTTCTATTTAAAGCCGCAACTATTCCTAGTATCAAGCCTATGCTGATGCCAATCACAATTGCCTGAATTCCTAACCTGCCTGAAACAGGTGCAAAAGTTTTTATGATATCATTAACTTTTCTACCACGATAAGCCAATGATTCGCCCAAATCGCCTTCGACTAACAAATTTCTCCAGAATTGCTTGTATTGAACGATAATAGGCTTATCCAATCCATATTTAGCATAATAATTTTGTCTTATTTGCTCGGGTAATCTCTCCAGCATTGTCTCCATAGGCTTCCCAGGAATAGCCCTTATCAATATAAAAGTTATCGTACTAATTATAAAAAGAGTTATAATAGCATAGACCAACCTTTTCATTATAAACTTGAGCATCTTTACACCTCCAAATTTTTCATGTATACTTCTTTATTTTTGCATTTAAGCGAATTTTATGTTAACATAGAGCTTTTTCAATGTCAATTTCATACATATTGAAAATGTATTTTCTCCAAAATTCAATATATTCTATGAATAATGAATATTGAAGGTTTGCCCATTGAATATTTTAAAATATCTTTTAAAATGTAATGTTTATATATAAAAATCATAAATTTTAGAATTATTCTTAATATATAATTCATCTTTTAATAATGCCTCACTTTTTAGAAATTTGATACTATTATTTATTATAATTAGCCATCTCCTTTCTATAGAATTTTGCTATTTGAATATAGGAAAAAGTGATGATATACTCCATTTGATATGTCTTTTGTTGTCATAATATGATATATTACGACAATTTTTGCTTTAATAAAAATACAATAAAAAGGGAGGAAAACCAAATGAACAAAAGAAAAATATTTTTACTTTTTTTAGTTCTAACTTTAGTCCTAAGTTCTATTCTAACAGGATGTGGCAAAAATAATAAACTTGATGAATCTAAAGCCGATACTAATGAACACGAAGAAAAATTTAATGATGTAGAACAATATTTAAAGGTCATTTTAGATGATGAACCAAGTTCTTTAGACGTTGCAAAAGGATCAGATGGAAATTCTGGTTGCATATTAGCTGAAGTAATGGAATCACTCACAAGACTTGAACAAGATGAAAATGGCAATGATATTATACAAAAAGCAGGTGCTGAATCTTGGGAAACAAGTGAAGATGGATTGGTATGGACTTTCCATTTAAGGGATTTTAACTGGACAGATGGAAAACCTGTAACTGCTGAAGATTATGTTTATGGTGTAAAAAGGACATTAGATCCAAATACAGCTTCTCCTTGTGCTGATCTCTTAATGCCAATAAAAAATGCTGAAGCAATTCTAAATGGCACAGTTGAAGCTGAAAAAGCTGGAATTGAAGCTGTGGATGATAAAACACTTAAAGTTACTCTTGAATATCCATGTGCTTATTTCTTAAGTTTAACTTATTCTAGGGTAATGCAACCACAAAGAAAAGATATAATTGAACAGCATGGTGATACATATGGTACTGAACCTGAAACAATGGTTTTCTGTGGGCCATTTATTATAAAGGAATGGGTACATAACAGTAAAGTAATATTAGCCAAAAATGATTCCTACTGGGACAAAGATTCAGTGAAACTGGATAAAATAGAAATGAAAATAATAGACGATGAAAATGCAACTATGGGCGAATTGTTGAATGGTTCATTGGATATAGCTGGAGTATACAGTGCTGAATGGATTGAAAAACTAGATGAATCTGGTAAGTTCAATACATCATCAGGTTTTGAACCTACAACAACTTATATGTTCTTTAATCAAGAAGACAAATTATTTTCAAATGCAAATGTAAGAAGGGCTTTTTCCGTAGCTTTAGATAGAGAAAAAATACAAAAAGATATATTTAATGATACCAGAATTGCTGCCTATGGTTGGATAGCACCACCAGTATATATAGATGGAGAAAACTTCAGAGAAAAATGTGGAGATCCTATAAAGGAATTGCTTGAAGAAAACAAAGATCCTAAAGAATTGTTGATAAAAGGTTTGAAGGAACTAGGCATGGATGAAGACCCAAGCAAAATCACAATCACTGTATTGCAGCCATCTGATTCAAATGGTGGAAAAATATTTGGTGAATATCTACAACAAGAACTTAAACAAAAACTTGGTATAAATGTTGAGCTTGAACGTGTTGAATGGCCAGTATTCCAAGATAGAACCAGAGATTTAGATTATCAAGTAGCATATAAATCTTGGGGTGGTGGATATAATGATCCTATGTCCTTCTTAGAACTATGGGTAAGTGGTTGTACGATAGTTAGAACCGGTTGGTCCAATGAAAAATATGATAACTTAATAAAACTTGCTTCCACTAGTATAGATAGTAAAGAAAGACTTGAAGCTTTTAAAGAAGCTGAACGTATTTTAATAAAAGATGAATCAACTATAATTCCTTATGCATACTGGACAAAAAATACCTATATGCATAAGAATGTTAAAGGAGTAATGTGTCCCGCATTTGGAGATATGGAATTGAAATATGCATATATAGAATAAAAAGCTATAAGGAGGTTATGACCGATAAATTATCAATCATAACCTCCTTATTTTACATTAGTATCCATTTGTAAAAGGTATTTCTCCCTTGCCAGCTCTTATAAATGAATCCGTCCATCCAGGCATATCTGGCTTGTTGTTCTCCTTTATTAGCTTTTGCCATTTTTCATCAGTAAGTCTCTCATTTGATATAAACTCATGATAGCTAAATACTGCCCCTCTTGTCAAATATAGTTTATCCTTTATTGGCACTACAACATATATCTCATATGCAGGGCCAACTCCTGCTTCCATGTATCCACCTTCGCTATACTCATTTGGAGCAATAGTATGGAAATCCGCTATAACTGCCATATTCTTATCTGTTTCTGATGTTATTTCAAACCAACGCATTCCTTCTCCAGCAAATGAACTAGTCAAATATTCTAATGTCCCTCCATATACAACTATCTCATAATATTCTTCTTCCGTTAGTTCTTCGTTTTTGAGCTCTTTTACAGAACATCTAATCAAAAACTCGAGAAGTTCTTCGAAATTTTCCATCTTGTTGTCTATATTTTCTACCAACAAATCTCTCTGTTTCAAATTTTCCCTCGAATATTTAGTAAGCCACAATAGTTTTTCATATACCTTTATATTTGGCTCTACATATCCCAAGGATTCCCCATATCCACCACCACATTCTGCTGCACTTTGCTTTCCATACAATATGGTGTCATGTTTAAGTTCTGACCAACTTCCAAGGGCTGTGTTTAAGTTTTTATCAATCCAAGCTTCATTGGTCATAAAAGAAGGATATCCCTCTCCATAGGGTTCAAGCAATCCTTTCAAAGTCCACAACCATCCTTGATACATATTAGATTTCCATTCACTTTCTTCTATTTTCCCAAACTTATTTTTCATTTTTTCAAACATCTTTGGATACTCATCCCAGCCTTGATTTTCTGCCTTTCCCATTTGAATTTCCTTTGCTCTGTCAGAACCTAGCACGCCCATCACATCAAGTCCAGATGGTATAGGTCGTACAATTGGTTCTACTAACTCTTGAAGGATTTCAGCATCCAAAACATATCTTTGCCCCATAAACCTAAACTGTTTTCCAGCTGGAGTAGTCACAGAAGTATATTTAGGGCTTATCTTTGGCTCTGGAAGTTTGTCAGCTTCCTTGTAGAACTTATCTAATTTTTTCTTGTCATTTAATTTGTCTAAATCTGGGTTTTCCCCATATATCTTAAATAGTAGATCTCCGTATTGATAGATACCTAAATCATCTGAACTTCCAACAAAGAAATTTGTTGGCTCATATATTTGCTCCCACATTTTATAGCTCTCTTCATTTGAATACAAACTATATGTCATAAGCAAGGCTTGAAGGGTTCCCTCAATATTTTTTTCTTTTCCCTTAGAATATAGAGGAAATGGGGCCTGACCATACCACATCATAGCCTTGAAATATCTTTCAAAATCCTCACTTCTAGTATAATGCCCCCTCGGTACATATTGACTATAGTCTAATTCATAGGGGAATAAACTAGAGTTTTGATATCCTGCGTGTTCTTCTATTTTTTCAAATTCAACCATTGCTAAATCCTTTGCTTCTTTAGGCACTTCATCCGGTATCTCCTTTTCAAGGCAAAGTTCTGCAATAGAAAAATATGCGATGTTTTTCAATTGTATATCTTTCATTTCCTTGTCTTTCATTTCTTTGTAAACAGAAATTGAGTCTTTTAGCATATTGTCTGTCAGCTCTTCAAGTAATTCTATAAGCTTTTGATCTTCTACAGTTCTTAAAGTATAGTCATAAAATATGTGATAAACTTGCAATACTGAATCTGCAGTAATAAATGAAGGTATATCTTTATATTCATTGTCTTCATAGATGTAAAATAATTGTTCTTCTTTAGTAGGATTGACTACAAAATTGTTCTTCTCCAAAAGTTCTACTTGTTCTTTTGAAAATTCTCCAAACTTATTTATGTTTTCGACATTTGACAATTGAGAATCCACTTTGTATGGCTTTACTTTTGCTTCATATTTTGTCTGTTCATATGGAACTGAAATATCTTTTCTACGGGACTTGTCTGCAATTCCCTCATTTTTATTTGTACATCCAGTCATTATGATAGCTAATATCAAAGTCAAAGAAACAACAGAAAATAAATCTTTTTTCAATTTATTCACCTCTCCACTTTTATATTATTTTCTTCTATTTTTACCTTTCCTAGATACCACCCCTCCTTATCTTTGATTTCTACATAAGCCAAACCATCTACAGTCTTTAATCTTCTTATATCTCTAAAACTCTGGCTTTGCAAAAACCCTTGAAAGCCAAATCCTTCCCATTTATAAGTATTTATCACTTTTTCTTTGTTTTCAAGTACTTCAATAGCTAAAATTTCATCTACTCCGTCTCCATCTATGTCACAGAAATCATAATCTGTAAAAGGTTTCGACAGTCTTGAACCTCTCCATTTTGGTCTGAGTACATTGTCCTCATAGGAATATATAAATGGTCTTTTAGCCATTACCTGATGAAAAGGTGTTTTTTTATATACACCTACAGATATTTCACAACTCCCATCTCCATCTATATCTCCTAATACAATTTTCCACGGGTTTAGTTTTGAAAAATCTTCTCTGTATATTTCAACTATTTTCCCTTTCAGTGAAAAGATAACTACATTTTTTCCATATTTGCTAAATCTTCTACCCGTCAACAGTACTAACTCATCTTTATCATCACCATCTATGTCGCCTATAGAATATGCTTTGATGCTTTCTTTTAGTGTATAAATATCAATTTTTTCTCCACTTTCATTATAAAGAGTTATTTTATTTTTATGTATTTTAAAATTTGTATCATATACAGTAGCTTGACTAGATATAAAATTATAAACAACAGCAATGACAACAATAAGCATAATTATAAAAAGGAACTTCACTTTTTGCCTTTCCACATATCTCACTCCACTTTTGGTATTAGATTACGCAACAGCAGGCGACAGCGGGGACGGCAGGTTGCGTAAAAACGGATGAAACTTCCATTGACTTTCTTAAAAGTGGGGCTGGTACACATACCCAATTGAATTTCTGCGCTGTCTGACGGTTCTCGCTGTCGCAATGAGAAGCTGAAGATAATTTTAAACTGCCTATTTAGAATTGTTTTAACTTTTCGAGAATTTCTTTATATTCTTCATCAAGAGCCCTAATATCATCTTTTGATGAAGCTACGGAAATCTTGCCTAATATTTCTGTCATTCTATGCTCCAATATTGCCCTTTTTTCTTTATTTTCCTTTGCCTCTTGAGCATCTTGCCTATTTTTACTTCTTATATACTCTTTATAGTTTCCATCATAATTGTGAATTTTATAATCTTCTATATACATAATAGTATCAGCTACTTGTTCCAAAAACCTCTTATCGTGAGAAACAAATAATATTGTACCATTGTAGCTCTTTATAGCATTTTCCATAGCCTCTACAGAATATATATCTAAATAATTAGTTGGTTCATCCAAAATCAGTATATTGAAATTGCTCAAAAATATCTTTGCAAAAGATACCTTAACTCTTTCTCCCCCACTTAAAATACTTACCTTTTTATATACATCATCTTTCTTAATAAGCAACCTAGATAATATAGTTCTACAAACCCCCTCATCACTCATAGTCAATTCCATTACATTTTCCAAAATAGTTTTATCTTCTTTAAGTATGTTTAAGTCTTGGGCAAAATAGCCAATATCTGCAGCTTTTGAAATCCTTATACCCTTTTCTCCGTTCAATATTATTTTCAATAGAGTAGTTTTCCCACAGCCATTTGGCCCAATCAATGCTACTTTTGAACCATTATATATTTGGAATTCTCCATTTTTAAATATAATTTTCTCTCCAAAAGATTTATTTATATTCTTTCCTTCAATTACAATTTTGCTGTGTATATCTTTGACACCTACCATATCAAAATCAATCTCTTCTATTTCTTTAACTTTCTCCTTAACTTCTAGTTTCTCCAACCTAGTTTCCATGGCTTTAAACGAATTATCTAAATTCTTTTTAGCATTTTGATTCCCCATTTTATGAAGTCTAGCTTCTGAGTTTCCCATACGTTTAGGAGCTTTTTTTGTAGTTCTAGATTTATTGCTAATGTGAACTATTGCCCTTTCTAATTCTTCCTTCTTTTGTATATATTTTTCATATTCAGTTTCTTTGTTCTTTTGTTCAACTAATTTTTGCTCTTCATATTCTGAATAATTCCCATTATATATCCTTAGCTCTCCATCCTGTATTTCTATTATCTTGTTACAAACTGTATCCAACAAATCCCTATCATGTGAAACAAGAACTATGGCATTTTGATAATTTAATAATCTATCTATTAGAAATTGAATGCCTTCAAGATCAAGATTAGAAGTAGGCTCATCCGCTAAAAGTATATCGCTATAAACACTTAATGACTTAGCAATCTTCATCCTAGTTATTTCACCGCCACTCATAACCTTTTGATCTTTACCTTTTAGACCAAGCTGGCTTAAATACTTTCCATCTATTTTACTTCCTTTTTCATATTCTAACTGCTTTATATAGGATATCTTCCCGTAGGTTTTAATATAACCTTGGTCGGGTTTTATTTGATTGGATATTAAATTTAATAAAGTGGTTTTCCCACTACCATTTAAACCTACTACTCCTATTTTATCTTCTGAATAAATTTTTAAATCTTTAATATCTAAAATTAATCTATTTCCAAAGTACATTTTTACATCATTAGCCTTAAAACATAACATAAAAAATCCTCCTAATTAAACTGGAGGAATTACTTACTAATCATATTTGAATGGCATAAACTTCCATATAGAACAACATCATTTACCATATATTAAAATACCTAATAAATTTAGAAATTGTAATCCCTTCCAGAATGTTTAAATATAACAACAGCACCTATAAAACAGGTCTTTAAGTTGAATATTAAAATTAATATATTCTTATAAAAGGATTACATTCTCATTTTTCTTAATACCTACCTTTCTTTTATGTTAACTATATTCTAACATAATTATCTCAGTAAGTGAACCTATTTAATGTGACATGTGACGGTGAGGATAGCTCACTGTCGCATAATACTTTGCCTGTGTACTCCAAAGTAAATTGTATATACCTTCCTGCGCAATTAATTCTTCATGAGTTCCACGCTCTACAAGACTCCCGTTATCCATCACAATTATATCATCACAGTCCTTACAACTACTCATTCGATGTGAGATAAATATTACAGCATTATTTTTAGTTTCACCTAGAATTCTTTTATAAATCTCAGCTTCACTTAAAGAATCAAGAGCCGCTGTTGGTTCATCTGCTATAAAACACAAAGAATCTTTATATAATCCCCTTGCAATAGCAATTTTCTGCATTTCACCACCACGCATAAATCATCACAATATCCATATGTTTTTGCCTTAAAGATTAGTGATAGTAAAACATTGTATAAATGCATATTCAAATGTTTTGTATTTTTATTTAACAATATTGCTTTTATTGAATCCTTAATATCTTCTCTCATATGTTGTTTAGGTATATTCATATCACATTTAAGTTCGTCATTCATTGTAAGAACTTTGCTAACAGTAGCTTTAACTTCTAATTTTTCAAAAAAATCAGTTATATCCCCTCTTGAATACCCATAATTTTCATGTACCTTAGTATACGTAGCTGATGCTTCTAATCTTGAATATTCAATTTTTTTGCCATCAATAATGCATTCATAGCCAAATCATATGTACCATTTCCGAATCCTTTATACTCGAAAATTCCCATCCTGTAAACATCTCCCCCGAATGTTTATAAAATTCATTTTGTACTTCCAATGCACAAGGTGCAATCACTATAAGTTTAACAATCGCATCATAAGGTCCAATTTTAGGCTTTTCTTTTTCAATCCACCCAACGTTCTCAATTTTCAACATTGCAAAACTGTCTCAGTTGTCTCACGCTATCTCACTTTTCTAATAATATGTCTTTTCTTCTATATATACTCGATATGATACCTATCATAGCCATATTAGCCATATTTAATGTTGTGCCATAGCTTATGAATGGCAAAGAAAATCCTGCGAAAGGTACTAAGCCTAAAATCATAAGTATATTGTATGAAAACTGAACTATAAATATAGAAGCGAAACTTCCAACAATCAATCTACCATATGAGTTTTTAATACTCTTAAATGTTTTTATCAATCTTATAAAAAATATTATTATTAGTAATATTAGAATTGCTCCTACTATCCACCCTAAAGTATATACAATATATGAAAATATCAGATTCGTATGCATCTCTGGCAATGTAAGTATTAAATTCGTATTGGTACCAAATCCATTTCCAAACAACCCTGCAGATGTGAGAAGTTTTCTTAATTGAATATCTATATATCCAGCACCCCCTGCAAAGTTTTCGGGGCTTAAAAACGAACGTATTCTTTGTGCTCTATAATCTACACTAAAAACATTATATAATCCAATTGATATTATTAAAACAGCCACTCCTAAAATATACTTAATATTTATTCCTGACATTGTGGCTATAACCAATGCCACAACAAAATACATAACTGCTGAAACTAAGGATGACCAAGAGCTTCTTAAAAGAAACACTGCCATAGGTAATACGAATACTCCTAAATTTACAATACCTTTTCTTTTTTTCCATTCATCATCAGCAAACATACCTGCCATTGCCAATGCATAAAATATTGGAGCTATATATGCTATATCAACACCTGACCCAATTATTCTTATATCAAGCAAAAGTAAAATTGTTGTTGCCAAGTATATGTATTTAGAAAGTGGTTTAAGTCTTCTGTAATTATAGAAATATAAAAAAACTATGGCAACAGCTCCTGCCAATATCATAAAAAGTGATTTCTGAAATAGGCCTGATTGAATAATATAAACGATAAGCATTCCCATTATTGAAAAAATAAGTGCCAATGCCAATATGCTCCACTCTGGTTTTGGCTTATGTACCTTATTTAGTTGCCTTCCTACTTCAAGAGGATCTCCCATTTGTTTAATTGCCATATCTATGGCTTCTTCTTTAGTGGAGCCTTCTTTTTCATGTTCCTCTACAGTGTCAATAAGATGTGTTGCAATTTCACTTCTTATTTCACTATGTGCTTCTCTAAATTTAACACATGAACAAACTGTATCCATATATATCTTAATTCTTTGATTAGCCAGCAAATCCATACAAGTTCACCTCCAAAATTCTCTTTACAGCTTCGGCAAATACCCCCCACTCATTTTTCTTTTCTTCAATGACTTTCTTGCCTTTAGGGGTAATACTATAGTATTTTCTCTTTCTTTTGCCATCTCCACTTCCCCATTGAGATTTCAATAGACCTTCATCTTCTAATTTGTGAAGTAATGGATACAATGTTCCTTCTTTTAATTCAAAAACTCCTTTAGACCTATTCTCCATTTCCTTTATTATTTCATATCCGTACATAGTTTTTTCTTCTAACAAGCTCAATATCAACATATCCGTACTTCCCTTAATTAGTTCATTGTTAACTTTCACAAGCTCACCTCCTATACATAGATATTCGATACATAGATTATCTATGTATAAAGATATCACTCTATTATACCAATGTCAATGGGAAAAATATTAGTTTCAAATGTTTTTGCGACAGCGAGAACCGTCCCTCCTGTAGCACAATAAAACTTTTGTCAAGAAAAGAGGTTGGACACAAATTGCACTATGGTCTCATAAAATAAGCTTTGACCACCCTACTAAAAAAGCAAATTCTACATATATTTCTTTACCTTATGATGAATATCCGTGGAATATTTTTGACTATACAGAAATTTAGGGAACGATAAAAATCGTTCCCTATTAATCTATTATATCTATAATGACTGAATCTGTAGCAGCTAATCCATCTCTACATAAGATACCTAAATTTTTTATGGTATCCTCTATGGTAGAGCCAATGATTCCAGTATTTGAACGTACAACAATGTTCTCCATAGCTAAATAAGCCGCTATAACAGCTTCCCCAGCAGAAGTGGATAGTTT
Organism: Sporanaerobacter acetigenes DSM 13106; assembly: GCF_900130025.1. NCBI lineage: Bacteria > Bacillati > Bacillota > Tissierellia > Tissierellales > Sporanaerobacteraceae > Sporanaerobacter > Sporanaerobacter acetigenes. The sequence goes on from NZ_FQXR01000004.1 coordinate 195,969, forward strand.
TAATGCACAAGTTTCTTTAGCTCCATCACATATCATTCCAGTTAAATTAGATAACATATTTTGACATGCACCTTGAATTTGGGCATCATCTCCACCTAAAAGCCAAGTAATCCCTGCACCAGCGCCAATTCCAGCTGCAATTGCACAGCCACACATAGCTGACAATTTTCCCGTATATATCTTTACATATTTATTTATTACATGGGCCAAAAATACAGCTCTTATCTCTCTTTCCTTTGGGATATCCTTTTCTTCTGCAACTACTGAAATAGGAAGTACTACCCCAAGTCCTTGATTTCCACTGCCCCCACTAGTCATTATAGGACAATCTCCCCCACCCATTCTCATATCAGCAGAAGCAGCTGTCAAAATTCTTGCTTGAGTTGGAGCATCCCTACATATTTTCCCCTCATCTTGGAGTTTTTTAAGGGTCTTACCTATTTTCATGCCATTCCCATATTCCAATCCCTTTTCAGCAGCATTTCTATTCATTTCGATTCCATCTTCAATAAACTTAAGCTCATCTAAAGGTATAGTTTCACATATCTCTCTAATCTCAACAAAACTCAATTCCTTCAAAAAATCTGATGATGCCTTGTCTTCAATATCAGTTTTGTCTTCAAATACAGTTTTCCCATTAACCTTGATCGTTTCAATATGGGTATGACAATTCTTTAATTCCACTTCTATTTCTTCTTTAGAAGTATTGACTAGAATATTTACAAATACATCTGGAACATTTTCTACATAATCTACCTTTACCTTTTCTTTTTTTAACATTTCATGAGCTATTTCAATAGTCCCTTCATCTATTTTTCTTAAAACCATAAGACCATCATTCTTATCTCCACCTAAAATTCCCAATGCTCCAGCTAAATCCAGTCCCCATTCATCTGTATTTGGAATTATGACAGACTTACCATTTTTATATATATTTTTGCTAACCTTTATATATATATTATCTATAGTTCCTGTTATATAATCTCTTGAAGCTGCTGCTGCATAAGCTACAGCTACAGGCTCAGTACATCCCAATGCAGGAACTGCATCTTGTTTGACCATGTTTATCAAATCTTTCATATACCTGTTTTCCAATTTAGCACCTTCTTAAATAAAGTATTTATCATATAATAATGCAAGAAACATACCAAAGTGCAAATGGGCATTTAACTCTTCTTCACCTTTTTACAACAAAAAAATTTCTTATAAATGCAAATTTTTTATAAGAAAAGGCTTCCGTTGAAAGCATTTTAACAATCAAGGAAGCCTTTTTCGAAACCCATTTCGAAAAGTTTTATGTTTTTCTCATTTTTGCAAAGGAATTTGCATTATTGCAAATTATATTTAGCCAATTTTCTATATAGTGTAGATAAATTTATTCCCAATATTGAAGCAATTTTCCCCTTATCTTCAGTAGTATCTCCATAGGTTTTTAGATAAGATTTTAAAATTTCTTTTTCATAATCCTCTATTATATCTTTCAATTTTCCACTTTTATTTGTCTTATCTTTATTATCTAAAAAATATTTCTTAATAGTATAAGGTAAGTTTTCAAAATTTATTTCTTCGCCTTTAACTACATTTACTAAATATTCAACTGCATTTTCTAATTCTCTTACATTTCCAGGCCAATTGTATTTATTGAAGGCCTCTTGTACTTCTCTAGAAAAATATTTCGAATTTATACCTAGTTTATTGCAATATTTTTCAAGTTCATATTCACTCAATATTTCTATATCTTCTATTCTTTCTCTCAGAGGAGGTATATGAATAGGTATCACATTCAATCTATAATATAAATCTTCTCTGAATTCTCCATCCAATGCCATCTCTTCTAAATTCCTATTGGTAGCAGCTATGAGTCTAAAATCAACAGGAATCAATTCTTTTCCTCCAACTCTCATAAAAGCTTCTTCTTGAAGAACCCTCAAGAGTTTAGGCTGCAAATGTATAGGTAAATCTCCTATTTCGTCTAAAAACAAAGTGCCTCCGTTGGCCAATTCAAATTTCCCCATTTGCCCTTCTTTTCTAGCTCCTGTGAATGCTCCTCCTTCATATCCAAATAATTCGCTTTCCAATAGATTGTCTGGTATTGAAGCACAATTTATAGCTACAAAAGGACAATTCACTCTGTCACTTGAATTGTGAATTGCTCTTGCAAACAGTTCTTTTCCTGTTCCGCTTTCACCCCTAAGTAGTACACTAGATTTACTGGGTGCAACTTTTTTAGATATATCTTTTACTTCCATTATTTTAGGGCTATTACCTATTATATGCTCAAATGTAATGCTATTTTGCCCTTCTATAAGCTTATATGCATTTCTTATCATATGTGAGGTCTTGTGGATCTCAATTATATTGCTTACATTTTTATCTTCTATCATAACTGGAATTGTCTTTATGATAAAGCTTTTTCTTTTATTATTCACAGTCACTTTTACTTCAATAGGACTTGGTTTTTTAAAATCTAATTTTAAATCTGGGATTATCTCAAATATAGATTTATTGACTAGAGTCTCACCCTTTATCTTTAGATAATCTTCAGCCTTAGAATTGATAAACTTTATGATTCCTCCATTGTCCGTGCATATAATGCCATTGCCTAAACCATCTATTATCATATTGATTTCTTCAGTTTGTATTGTAAGTTCAGTTATAGTTTTTGTATATTTTAAATTTCCAGCCAACAAATCTCCCAATTTATTTAAAAAAACTATCAAGGAATCATAATCTTTTTGGATTTTCTTTTTTTGTTCCATATTGAAAGCTATAAGCCCTATGACACCTAATAGTTCTCCATTATTCATTATAGGATAACCTATAGTTGCCATTTCAGCACAACTTCCCTTTAGACTACATTCCATGCATTTTTGACTTATATTTGGATTGTCTATAAACTCTGGTTTTTTTCTTTTTGCTATTGATTCAAAGGAACAATTTTTAGGTATCTTTTCGCCTATTAAATTTTTGTATTCTCCTGTAGCTGCTACCCTATTAAAATTTGCATCTACAATAGTTACATCTACATTCAACACAGCAGAAATAGCCTCTGCTACTTCTTGGGCTGATTTTTGAATACTAAACAAATCCATAGTATCTCCTCCAAAATTAAATATCACATCAATATATTTTATTCCCTCTGAATCCTAATATCATTATACCGCAAAAATTAAAAGATATCGCTTTGCCTATAATATTTTGCATCCTAATGTTTTCTTTGCTTCCTTCAATGCAAAATTGTGAGCATCTAAGTCAAAACTAGCAACTCCATCTTTATATATATTGACCTTATATCCTAAATTTCGAGCATCTGCACAAGTATATAGTATACATATATTTGTACAAACTCCAACTACATACAATTCATCTATTCCTTTTTCCCTTAGATAAAGATCTAAATCAGTTCCAAAAAATGCACTATATCTTCTTTTTTTACTTCAAACTCTTCTATAATTTTGCTCCCTTCAGTATTTGCTACGCAATGAGATGGGAACATATCAAATTCTTTGTCATCTATTTCATGATTATCGCAGATGAAAATTACTGAATTTTTTTCTTCTCTAAAACTAGCTATTTTTTCTCCGACAAAATTGATTATTTTCTCCCCTGCCTTTCCTGTATATAATGCTCCATTTTCGGAAATAAAATCGTTCAGCATGTCAATAACTAACAAGGCCTTCATCTTTATCCCTCCAAATATTCTTTTATAACCCATAGGAAAGTTCTAGTTTTCCTTAATATAAAACTTTCCGAAATGAGTTTCAAAAAAGGCTACCTTAATTTTTAATTTTTTTATTGGAAGCCTTTTTTATGTTTATATTCTATAAAACAAATTGTTTTCCTTCATGAAAGCTTTTTTATTGATTTAATTTATCTTTTTATGTTATTATTTATATGGCTCATATCCTTTTGGAATGGGACTATGGTACAAGGAGTGAAAAAAATGAATATAGGTTTTATAGGTGCCGGAAAGGTTGGCTGTTCCTTCGGACACTACCTCAAACAGCAGGATTTACCTATTGTTGGCTACTATAGCCGAAGTAAATCTTCATCTTTTTATGCCGCAAACCTAACTAGAAGCTCACCTCTTAACTTTGATGAGCTAGTTAAAAAATCTGATTATATCTTTATAACAACACCAGATGATGTGATCAGCAACATATGGAATCAAATGCTTAAATATGATTTAGAAGGCAAATTCATATTCCATATGAGTGGCTGTCTATCTTCTAGTGTATTTACTGGTTATAAAGATAAAAATGCACACTGCTATTCCCTTCATCCATTATATTCTTTCGCAGGGAAAAATTCATCAAACTTAAAAAATACCATTTTTTCAATAGAAGGTGAAAATATTGAAAAAATAAAACCACTTCTTCAAAAAGCTAATATAAATTATTTTGTAATTGAAGAAGAAAACAAACCACTATACCATGCATCAGCAGTATTTGTTTCTAACTATATAGTTTCATTGGCAAAGATTGCAGAAAATTTGCTCATTAAATGTGGACTGAATAAATCTCAATGTGTGAATGGAATATATCCTCTAATGGAAAGCACAATAAATAATATAAAAGAAAGCGGAATTGATAATTCACTAACAGGTCCAATAGTACGAGGAGATATACACACTGTTGAAAAACATTTAGATAATCTTGATGAATATTATGAAATATATAAAAGTTTGGGGACAATAGCATTGGAAATTGCAAAAGTGCAAAAAAACTTATCAAATGATACTATTTGTGAATTGCAAAAAATACTAAGAGGTGATTGTAATGAAAAAGACTATATCGACATTTAAAGATGCTAAAAATAATAATGAAAAATTATCAATGATAACTTCATATGACTATTCTATGGCAAAATTAGTTGATGAAGCAGGAATAGATGGTATATTGGTTGGAGACTCTCTAGGGATGGTAACATTAGGCTATGAAAATACTCTAGCTGTTACAATAGATGATATGATTCATCATACAAAGGCAGTAAGCAGAGGTGCTAAAAACGCTTTAATCGTTGCAGACATGCCCTTTTTGTCCTACCACATAAGTATAGAAGAAAGTATCAAAAATGCTGGCAGATTGATTAAAGAAGGAAATGCACATTGTGTTAAATTAGAAGGTGGAATTGAAATTATAGACAAAGTAGAAGCAATAATAAAAGCACAAATACCTGTAATGGGACATATTGGTTTAACACCTCAATCTATTAATATGTTTGGCGGTTTTAAGGTACAAGGAAAGACTATAAATCAAATACAAAAGCTAATTGATGATGCTAAAGCTTTAGAAGAAGCAGGAGTATTTGCAATAGTTTTAGAATGCATACCTGAAAAAATAGCAAAGATAATCACTGAAAGTATATCAATACCTACTATTGGAATAGGTGCTGGAAAGTACTGTGATGGTCAAATATTGGTCGTAAATGATATGTTAGGGATGTACTCTGACTTCACTCCCAAGTTTGTAAAACAATATAAAAATTTAAAAGAAGATATAAATGAAGCAATTAATGATTATATAACTGATGTAAAAAAGGGTGATTTTCCAGAAGAAAAACACAGCTTTAAAATAGATGAAAAGATATTAGATGAATTAAATAAATAGGGGGCGACAAAGATGAAAGTAATAAGTTCTATAGAAGAAATAAAAAAAATTAAAAGGTATAATATCTCCATAGGATTTGTGCCTACTATGGGATATCTCCATGAAGGCCATATAAGCCTTATAAAAAAAGCTAGAGAAGAAAATGACATTGTAATCACGAGCATCTTTGTCAATCCAACACAATTTGGTCCTAATGAAGATTTTGAAAAATATCCTAGAGATGAAAGTAGAGATCTTCAAAAATGTGAAGAAAATGGTTGTGATATAGTGTTCTTACCTCAAGTTGATGAGATGTATCCTGATTCTTTTCTTACCTTTGTACAAGTAGAAGAATTGGGAAAAGGACTATGTGGAAAATCTAGACCAACTCATTTTAGAGGAGTTACCACTGTTTTAACTAAGCTGTTTAATATTGTTAAGCCTGATAGAGCCTACTTTGGACAAAAAGATGCACAACAGCTAGTAATAGTAAAAAAGATGGTTGAAGATTTAAATATGGATGTAGAAATAATAGGCTGCCCTATAGTTAGAGAAGCAGATGGATTGGCCATTAGTTCAAGAAATACCTACTTAAGTCCAGAAGAAAGAAATGATGCATTATTCTTAAATAAATCACTAAAATTAGCAAAGAATTTAATTGAAAATGGTGAAAAGAATATATCTATAATAAAAAATGAAATGAAAGAGACAATACTATCAGGAAATAACAATTCTATTGACTATATTGAGTTTGTAGATACAAAAACATTGAACCCTGTTTCAGAAATTAAAGATAAAGTACTCATTGCAATAGCTGTAAAAGTTGGTAAAACTCGACTCATAGATAATATAGTTGTAGAATTGTAGGAGGTCAATTATGCAAATAACTATGTTAAAATCAAAAATTCACAGAGCAACAGTAACTGATGCAAATCTAAATTATGTAGGAAGTATAACCATAGATGAAAAGCTTATGAAAGAGGCAAATTTATTTGAAAATGAAAAAGTTCAAATAGTAAATATAAATAATGGAGAAAGATTTGAAACCTACGTAATCAAGGGCCCTTCTGGAAAAGGTGATATTTGTCTAAATGGTGCCGCTGCAAGACTTGTACAGCCAAAAGATAAAATTATCATCATGTCTTATTGCATAATTGATGAAAGTGAAGCAAAAAATTTTAGTCCTAAAGTTGTTTTTGTAGACGAAAACAATAATTCAATATAATTGGAAATAAGGTGAGCACAACTGCTCACCTTGTTTATTGCTCTCGTTTATTTATATTTCTTTAAAGATATCAACCAATTCAAATTCCCTGTTTTTCTTAAATTCAAAATCCTTTTCAATTGTCCCATCTTTCAAGTAAATTACCCTATTACAAACTTTAGTTAAAAATTCATAGTCATGAGAAATCACCAATACTGCCTTTTCTTTTGCAATATCCTTTATCAGTTCAGAAACTCTTTCCATATTCAGAATATCAAGCCCTGAAGTTGGCTCATCAAAGATAACAAGCTTTGACTTTGAAACATATGAAAGAGATATCGCAAGTCTTTGTTTTTGGCCACCTGATAATTTAAATGGGTGTTTTTTTCTGTATTCATAAAGGCCAACTTTTTTTAAAGCCAACTCAATATCTGTTTCTTTAACTTGAAAATTGGCTATTTCCAACTCATTCATTACAGAAGAACCAAACAGTTGATAATCTACATCCTGCATAATATAAACAGGTTGTCCATCAACTTCAATTTTCCCCTTATCAGGTCTTTCAATTTTGCTAATAAGTTTAGCGAGTGTTGTTTTTCCTACACCGTTGGCACCAACTATGCCAACAATTTCTCCAACACTTGCAGAAAAACTTACCTCTTTCAAAATATGCTTAAATGAAATGCCAGAGACTTTTAAAACCTTATTCCCAACATTTTTCTCTATATTTTCAAACTGTCTGTCAAACAACGAAAAGGAACGAAATGGGCAATTTTTAAGTTGACGAAATTCAACTTCACTATAAATCCCATCAATCTCACCATCTTTAACATAGATTATCTTGTCTAAAAGTCCACTTAAATAAAACAATCTATGCTCTGCAATAATTACTGTAAATCCCATTTTCTTGAACTTTATGATGAAATCTCGAAGCATTAAAGTCGACCTATAATCCAAGTTTGAAGACGGTTCATCAAATAAAAGTATTTTAGGTCTTAAAGCAAAAGCACAAGCTATACTTAGTTTTTGACGTTCTCCACTTGAAATAGTAAAAATATCCTGATCCATTATATTTTCAATACCTATAAGTTTTGAAATCCTATTAATCTCATATTCCATCTTATGCACTGGATAACCATAGTTCTCCATTGCAAAAGCAAGTTCTGCCTTTGTATTTGTCGTAAAAAACTGACCTCTTGGATCCTGAAAAACAGAACCTATCAAAAGATTGATTTCATTTATATCCTTTTCCCTAATTTTCTCTCCACCAACAAATATATTTCCACTTAATTTCCCCTCTATAAGTCTTGGAATAAGACCGTTCAAACATTTGGTGATTGTTGATTTCCCGCTTCCACTCAGTCCTGTGAGGCAAACCACTTCTCCTTCTTTTATTTCAAAGTTTATATTCCGAATACTTGTATGTTTAGAATTAGAATAACTAAAGTTTACATTAGAAAACACTACCAATACTATCACCCCAAACAATAACAAAAATTATGCATATTAATGATAAAAACGATAGTAAAACATCTCCCCTTTTAAATCTAACATTGAATATACTAGTTCGCTTTCCCTTATTATCAATTCCTTTTGTAAGTCCTGCTGCAGTCAATTCATCAGAAAGAAGAGAACATCGAAAAAGCTGCGGAACTAAAAAATATTCCAAAGTCTTTAATGGATGCCTTATTGTCGGAGAAATCCCTCTCATCTTCATGCACTCTTTCATTATCTTAAATTCCTTTTTAAATGTGGGAAAATATCTCAGAGCAACAGTTATTCCAAGCATTACTTCTCTATTTAAATTCAATGATTGAAGTGCAGATAAAATTTCACTCGTATTATAATCATAAAAAAGTATTGATGCAAGCATCATAAGTGGAAAACACTTCATAAATACATATACAAACATCGCCGCCATCATTGCCGTATTGTTTCCAGAACAATTTAACAAAAATAAATAAACAATATAAAAAATCCCTAACCATAAAGTAAACTTCAAAAGCCTTTTATATCTCCCAAAATAAATCAAAAAGAACGCGGCCATTCCAAAACATATCATCAGTGCTTCAATAGATGAACTGAACATCAATGCAAAAGGAAATAGTATATTTAAAAGCAATATTACCAGTGGGTTTATTTTGTATTTAGCCATAAAATCACCTCTTAACCTAAAAATCTAAATCTGCCATTCCTTAGCTTCACACATGCTTTTATACATTCCTGAATACTTTCCACCTTTCACTATCAATTCATCATGAGAACCACCTTCGATAATATTGCCATCTTCAAATACTAATATTTGATCTGAATCCTTTATAGTATTCAATCTATGAGCTATAACTAAAACAGTTTTATCTTTTGTTATCTTCTTGATTGCATTCTGAATTTCATATTCATTGTCTGCATCAAGGGAAGCTGTAGCCTCGTCAAGTAAAACTATTGGTGCATCCTTAAGAATAGCTCTTGCTATTGAAATCCTCTGCTTTTCTCCTCCCGAAAGACTCTCGCCACCTTCCTGAATAACAGTATCATATCCTTCAGGCAACTTCATTATAAAATCATGACAATTTGCAAGTTTAGCAGCATTTACAACATCTTCCTTGCTTACATTTTCGTTTCCCATTCTAATATTTTCATATATAGTATCTTGAAGAAGATATACATCCTGAAACACCATGCTAATATGCCTTAATAGCTCGTCAACATATAGTTTTTTTACATCAAGTCCACCTATGGTTATTTCCCCAGATCCAGCATCCCAAAATCTCGTAATCAAATTTAAAACCGTTGACTTTCCACTACCGCTTTCTCCTACAAGTGCAGTTCTCTGATTTTCCTTAGCCAAAAATGAAATATTTTTAAGTACCTGTTTTCCTTCTATATATTCAAAATCTACATTTTTAAATTCTATATCATAATTTTTAAAATTATATTTTTCTAAATCATGAGAAATCTGTGGAGTTTCAATAATTGAAAGAAGTTTATCACAAGAAAGTGAAAAATATCTTGATTCTGCATATATTTTAATAAATCCTCTCATTATATTAGTAAGTGCAAGTGACATAATCACGAACATCATCAAATTTTCAGCATCAATACTGCCTCTTATAAAATCATTTACCCCAATTGCCATCACTATAGGAAAACTGATATTGATTATTATAGTCATAGGCATTACATACTTAGCTGCATTAAGTTCAAGTCTGATAGACTCCTTTTTTAAGTCTAATAAGCTGTTTTTCAAATTTTTAAAGCTTTCACCTACAAGATTAAAACTCTTAAAACATTCCATACCCTTTACATATTCTATAACACGAGACAACATTCTTGCTCGAACCTTCTTAGACATATAACCAGTTTTCTTTATAGCATCACTACAAAAACCAATAAGAGGAAGACACACAGCAATTATTCCAATCTGAATAAGCCCTAGTTTTGGTTGAATGGCTATAATTGTTATGGTTAAATAAATTAATAACACTAATAGTTTACTGCTAGTAGGAATCATATGAGTTATCCACTGTTCAAAATCTCTAAGGTCATTTGTCATTATATTTGTTAGCTCACCAATGTTATTTTTATTAAAGAAACCCATATTGATATCCCTAATATAATCCCCCATTCTTATTCGAAGATTTTTAATAGCTTTAGAACCGGAAATCTGCACTTTAGTATATCCTTTATTAAGGAGAAAGTACCTTATTAAAGAAGCTGCAATCATTATAATTGTATATTTCAATACTTTATTACTCGTCAAAGTTCCATTTACTAAATTCAATAAAGTAAAAAAAAGCATACCATAATTAAAACCATGGAATATCCCATCAGCTATAAGCAAGAATGAAGCTTTCTTGATTTCCTTATAACTTTCAGCATCAATTAGCAGTTTTATTCTTTTAAACATTTTTATCCCTCCATCCCGATATTCCAAAGCCTATTATAAAGACCATTTCTATTTATCAAGTCTTCATGTTTTCCTTGTTCTACAATTCTACCTTCATCTAAAACCACAATTTTGTCTACATTTTTTATAGTATAAAGTCTGTGAGCAATTATGATAGCAGTTTTATTCTTTAACAAGTTTTTAAGTGCATCTTGAATTTTCTTTTCATTTTCAATATCAGAATAAGAAGTAACCTCATCAAGAACTACAATTTTTACATCTTTCAAAATTGCCCTTGCAATGGAAATCCTCTGTTTCTCTCCACCAGATAGTTTTATCCCTGTGTTTTCTCCAACTACAGTTTGATAGCCATCTTCAAGAGACATTATGAAATCATGAATTTGAGCCTTTTTAGCCGCCTCTATTACTTCCTCTTCTGTCCTATCCATTCCCATCAAAATATTATTATAAACAGTATCATTTAGCATAAAAACATCCTGAAAAACAAAAGCGGTATTTTCCATAAGACTTTCCTGTTTGTATTCTTTTATATCTTTACCATCAATCAATATTTTCCCTTCATCTACATCCCAAAATCGTCCAACTAGCATACCTGCCGTTGTCTTTCCACTTCCAGAAGGACCAACCAACGCAATCGTAGAATTAGGTTCAACATTAAGAGAAAAATTCTTTAACACATACTCATCTTCATATTTGAAATTGACATTTTCAAATTGTATTTTCCCATATGTATTTGCCATGGAAATCTCACCAAAATTATCTTGCGGTTTTGTTTCCATTATTTTTCTGACATTTTCAGCACCACATATTAGCATTGCAAAATTTGCTCCTAATTCCGTAAGCTTTTGAAAAGAAGTTAAAAATACGGAACTTAAAAGTAAAAACACAACAAAGCTAGAAAGACTTAATCCATTTGTCAAAAACATATAACCACCTATTGGAATTATAAAAAGCAACCCAGAATCAATCACAACCATACCACGAGCATAACCTGGTACAGTTAAATGGGTGATTCTCTTCCAAATATTAAAATAATCCTCTGTTGCATCCCTATATTTCTTAAATGATTTGGCCGTTAAATTAAAGGCTTTAAAAAGATTTATACCATGAATATACTGTACTATTACAGAGTTAAGGTTCGTTTTTATTCTATTGAAATCATCCATATAAGCATCATAACCTCGGTAAATCCATGTCTGCATGGCAAAGGACAATATCAGCGGAATAAAAAGTGTCAAAGCTAACTTCCAGTTAAGTATAAGTAAATATACTATAATGATAATAGGAATCGCTATTGATTCTGCCAAATCAGGAATCTGATGAGCGATAAACAATTCCAGTTTTTCAACATCCTCATCAATAGCTTTTTTTATCTCTCCTGAAGTATGTTTCCTGAAAAACCCCATATTTAACTTCCCAAGATGATTTAATGCCTTCATTCTAATTTCATAGAGTATTGAAAAAGCTGCAATATGAGAAAAAGAAAGTCCTAAAAGCGTAAATATAATATTTAAAGCAATGGCTATTATCGTATAATAAACATAAACTTTAATTCTAGATACATCCCCAATACCAGAAGTTAAAAGCATGACTATCTTATAGATTAATGCATAAGGAGCCAAACCAAAAATTGAAGATAAAACAGTTGATACAACAGATATCAACATCTTATATTTTTGTCTGCCCGATTTATCTAGGATAAATCGGACATTTTTCTTTAAATCCCCCATATTTAATCCTCCTCAGCATTAAAATGCTTTGACAAAATCTTGCTCCCAATATATACACCTATTATCCCCAATACAAAACATATAAGAGTTGCCCAAACTCCCATAATTCCTTCTGTGTACTTAATATATTCATTCATAGCTTCCGGAGTTTGTCCTCTTGATATCCAAGTAGCCTTATATTGTTCTAAAAAAAACCATGATGGAATAATAGCACCCCAAGCCTGACCAACTGACATAAGACCATAGCCTATTCCAACTTTTTTCATATTTTTATAGTCATCTTTTCTACATATTAAATCTGCAATTATCGCCGTACCTGTAGTAGTAATAAACCAAGGTAAATATCCACCACCCATCAGTGACATCAGTGCCATATTAATGATAGTTAGAATTGTAAATTGCCACATCTTTCCTAATTTCTTTGATATGAAAACTATAACTGTTCCACCGATAATTGCAAATATTCCTGGTGAAATTGCATGTCCAAAACCACCTAATGGTGAAATGGCCATTGTTACAATAACGTAAAGCACAGTATACAATGCACTGATAATTCCTAAAAATACAAAATCCTTTACCTTTAATTTTTTATCCATAATCGTCAACCTCCATAATAAAATTTTAAACACTTATAATTTTGAGGTATTATTTAAAGAACTAAATATATTTCTAATTAACAAACTTGATATTTCATTGGATATATTGTTCCCCCAAAAAACTCCTCTTGTTGTTAAATTGTATTTATCATCTACCTTTTCAACAAAATCTTCTTTTTCTAATTCTTTAATAAAGTTCTTAACAATCTCCCTGTTCTTATCATCCTCAATTGTATTTAAATCTATATTGGCCATTTGAACTTGTCCAACTACCATTTTTATTAAATCATAATAAGAATTTACTTCCATACCACTTATATTCTCTATATTTTTTACTTCTTCGCGAAAACTATCCATTTTAAGAGAATTCATTACAAGAGTATTGCCAATATAACCTCCTGCCCCTGCTCCTATAGGTAGTGTATCTTCCCCATTATGTCTTCTAACTATATATTTGTATTTATCTCTATCTGGCTTAACTATCTTGGTTAACTCTAAAAATTTGAAACCATTTTTTAAAGCTTCCTTTGAAATTCCATTAAAAAACATCTTTTCTCTTTCAAAATTTCTTTCATAAAAATCCTTAGAATCTCCAATTATTTTACCTAATGTAGCTTTTTCATTTATAATTAAAGAATAGAAAGAAAATCCTGCTAAATCTAAATCTATAACTGTATTTATATCTTCTATAGCCTCATCTAAAGTTTCCTCTGGATAATTGTATATAATATCTATATTTACATTTGAAAAACCAATTTCTTTTAGCTTATTTATTCTTTCTATAGCCACTTCTTTTTTACCAATCCTACCCAATACAGCCCTACCATTGTCAGAAAAGGTCTGAACACCTATACTAAATCTATTTACTCCTTCTTCATAAAACATTCCTATCTTATCATCTGAAAGCTCAGATATAGTAGTCTCAATAGTTATCTCACAATCTTCAGTTAATGGAAGATAATTTCTTATAGCCCTAAGTATCTTTCTTAAATCTCCACTATCCAAGGCAGTTGGCGTTCCGCCTCCGAAATACACAGCATCATATTTACTATCTGTAATATATTTGAACTTGCTATAATTCTCAATTTGTTTTACTACTAAATCAGCATAATCAGGTGGAGGTGACATTAAATTTCTTCTCATATTGCAAAATGTACATATTTTCTTACAAAAGGGTACATGAACATATATTGCACCCTTTTTATTTTTCTTATAATTTTCATTTAACTGTTTGCTTAAAGTTTTACTTCCCTTAATCAAATATTTGAAATTTTCACTAGAATCATGATGAGATTTTAATCTCATTTTATATCTATTTTGTTCTAATTGCATTTTTCTTCACCTTTTTCCAAAGACTTTATTAGATTTTTAAATATTTCTTGAGCTTCTCTTATATCATCCTCATTTGGATGTTTACTTGCCTCTTCATGTCTTTTCCTTCTCTCTTCTGTCATTCCATGAGGATGATCTGGTGGCAAATCCTTAAATCTTTCAATTAATTTAGGGTCAACTTTTCCTTGACATAAAAACTCTGCCACAACTTCATTTTCCCTTTCTAACAATTCCCTTACTCTAATCATTGTTTTTTTAGCATGATCTGAATCAGGATAAGCACCTAATGTGCCAATTACAGCTACCTTTTTACCTTTTATTTGTTCCATGTATTTTTTTGCTTTTTCATCAGCCATACCTTTATCAACCCAAAAACCTACTATTATTAAATCAAATTTATTGGGATCTATGCCTTCATCTATAGGAACCATATAACTATTATCTGGTAATACTTCATATACCCCTTCTGCTACTTTTTTTGTATTTCCTGTTCTACTTGAATATGCTAATAAAATCTTCATAATATTCCTCCTCTTAAATAACTTTTTTAGGTATTATTACTGGATAATGATCCAAATCATCATAATAAATTTTTGCTTCCACATTATATACTTCTCTAAGTAATTCCTTTGTAAATATCTCCCTTGGACTACCATTCCCAACAATCTGCCCTTTTTTCAATACTATAATTCTATCGCTATATTTTGCTGCTTGATTTAAATCATGAAGTACCATTATAACGGTCATATTTAGATTCTGATTTAACTTTTTTACTAATTCCAGTAATTCTAATTGATAAGAAATATCTAAATAAGTAGTTGGTTCATCTAATAATAAAACCTTTGGTTCTTGGGCTAAAGCTACTGCCAACCATACTCTTTGTCTTTCTCCTCCAGAAAGGCAATTGATCTTTTTGTATTGTAGTTCTTTTAAATTAGCATTCTCTATAGCCCAATCGATTATCTGTTCATCATCAATATCCTTGCTTTGATACCATTTCTTATGAGGAAGTCGACCATAATATATTAAATCCCTTACACTAATATCAGATGGTGAAGTATTATGTTGAAGAAGTATTGAAAGATTCTGAGACACTTCTTTATTACTCATATTTGTAATACTATTTTTGCCTATATGAACCATCCCTTCTTGAATTTTTAATAATTTTACAAGGGATTTTAAAATAGTTGATTTTCCTGAACCATTTGGTCCTATTATAGAAACAATTTCACCTTTTTCTATATTAGTTGTAAAATTTCTAACAACTGTCTTTTTCTCATATCCTAATTGTAAATTAGATATCTTAACAACTTCCATTTACTTTCCTCCTTTCCTCAATAAATATAAAAAGAAAGGCCCACCTATTACTGCCATTATGGTTCCAACTGGCAATTCTATAGGTTTAGCAATAGTTCTTGCAAAAGTATCAGCTAAAAGTAACATTGTTGCACCGCCAATCATACTAAAAGGTAATAGATATTTATAATCTGAACCAATTAACAATCTACTTATGTGAGGTATTATAAGTCCAATAAAACCAATTATCCCAACAACAGAAGTAGATATTCCCGCTAAAAAAGCGGCAAGTATAGAAAGCAATATCCTACTTCTATTTACATTTAAACCTAGATTTACCGCCTTCTCATCTCCCAAAAGAAGCACATTTGCTGGTCTAATACAGAAAAACGATAGCAATAATCCAACAATACTATAAGGTAATATCATCTTTAAGTCATTCCAACTTCTACCAGAAACACTCCCATTTACCCACATAATAACTCCTTGTATTTTGTCGCTGTTTAATACTGAAATTAGGGAAGTAGCCCCACCTAGCATTGCATTTATAGCAACTCCAGATAAAATAATCCTCACGGGCTTTATTCCATCCTTCCATGCCAAAATATATATTAGAAAAGTTGCAAATATTCCTCCTAAAAAAGCAAACAAAGGCACCAAATAAGTGTATTCGGGCTTTAGTAACATTACACTAATGGCAGCTAAACTTGCCCCTGAAGAAACACCTATAATCCCTGGATCTGCCAAAGGATTTTGCATCACTGACTGCAAAAGTGCACCTGAGGTAGCCAAATTTGCACCTACAATTACCGCTATCAAAACCCTTGGCAATCTAATATCCATTATTATAGATTTATTAATTATGTCACCTTCATTAAAAATAAACTCAATTATTTCTCTTACAGGAATGCTTACACTACCTAATCCAATTGAAAGAACTAATACCCCGATAAAAATCAAAATAGAAATAATAATAATTGATACTTTCTTCATTCCCTCATCACCATTTAATTCGTTTCATATAATATTTTTGATAATTCTTCAACCGCACCTACGATTCTTATATTTCCTGAAACACCAAAATATTTATTATCTAAATCATAAACATTATCATTTTTTACAGCTTCGAACTTCTGCCATATTTGATTTTCTGAAAATTCCTTTTCAAACATTTTCTTACTATCTTTTGGATTTGCATGAGTTAATCTAAGAATCACATCAGGTTGTAACTTCAAAACATCTTCCATGCTTAGAGAAACATATGAATCTTCAAAATCTCCTATTTCATCAGCTATATTTACTGCTCCAATTTCCTTAACCAAACTTCCAACAAAAGACTTTTTTGTTGCAAGCATAATGCTCTTTGGAGAACCAAATAAAATCATAACCCTTGGCTTTTCTCCTTCTTTTGTATTTTTTAATATTTCTTGTACCTTTGAATTTACTTCATCTATAAACTCTTGAGCTTCTTTTTCTTTACCATATATTTCTCCTAACCTTTTCATTGAACTTAATATATTATCATAAGAGTCATTTTCAATAAAAACTGATTGTATATTACTATTCTCTAATTTCTTCTCTAAATCTGCTTGTAGAGAAGATACAGAAATGAACATATCCGGATTTAGTGATTTTATTATCTCTATATCTGGATTCATAGGTTTACCTATCTTTTCTGCATCTTTACAGCTTTCTGGCAACGGATACCTACTTTCAGGTACTCCAATCATTTCAACTCCCAATAAATCTAACATCTCCACAACTGCAACAGTACCACCTATAGTTCTTTCAGGATATGCTTTTGTAGTTTCTTCACTAACTTTACTTTCTTCTTGTGTTTCACTACTATTAGCCTCTGTTTTAACTTCATTAGACTTGCAACCTGTCACTCCAGTTAAAATTAAAGCTAAACACAAAAATAAAATTAATTTTCTTTTCATGGACAAATCTCTCCTTCATTAAAAGTATTTGAAATATTTTTAAAGATGTTTTATAATACATATGTATTGATAATGATTTTCATTTTCATTTATATGTTTTAGTATAGCTTCTTTCAAAAAATATTTCTTTAAATATATTTTGAATTTTTTAACTTTTTAATGATTTTAAAGAGAGGATGATAATATTGGAACTGTTTTTCTTAGAAGAAAAATTAATTGATAAAATAAATTTAGGTTATAAAAAAGATGCTCTTTATTCTTATGAAGAATTATTCAATTACTTTTCTACATATGATCTAGGAAATGGTTGCCCTATAAGATCTATAAAAAATCATCTTGTATTGCTTACTCAATGTCTATATGAAAACTTTTGTAAAGATATAATATGTAAATATAATCTGTACCAAAAAAGAAATGCTTTTGTATTAAATTTTGAAAAAAGTGAATCCATAGATGAATTATATAGAATTGGCAAAGAAATGATACTATACTATTCCAATACTGCCATAGAAAAATGTATATGTGTCAATAACCCAATAGTCAAAGAAGCCCTAAATTATATACATAGTCATATTGATGAAGATTTAAGCCTAGAAAAAATCGCAAAGGAAATTCATATAAGTAAAAATCATCTTTCTTGTCTTTTCCGACAATGTACTGGATATTCTTTTTCAAATTATATTAACCACATCAAAATTGAAACAAGTAAAACTTTGTTGAAAAATTCAAAAAAATCCATACTAGAAATAGCTATTGAATGTGGTTTCAATAGTGAAAGTTATTTTTGTTCTACTTTTAAGAAATTAATTGGAGTTACCCCTACTGAATACAGGAATCATTCATAACAAAAAAACACAAGGTGACAGTGATATGCCCCTTGTGTCTTTTTTAGCATTTTCCTTCATAAATATATTTCTAATTCTTCTATTAAGTCATTGACAATTTGTCTATGCTAATCATCTTTTTTATAGAATATATATATTTTGTTATATTAAACCCCCCAACTCATTTATTATTCCCCGACAATATTCATCATTTATAATTCTAAACTTTGCCATATCACGAATTACCACATCCATATTAACTGTAGTTCTTTGAATATGTATCGACATAAACTTGGACGCATTAAACTATTTTTACCTATAATATTTATTATAGAATTTTTTCAAAAGCTATTCTTTCGTTTCCATCCTCTAAATAAATTATCCCACAGTACTCAAATTTGTTTTTCTTAAGTAATTTCTGCATAGCCAAATTTTCTTCATGAGTATCCACTTTGATACTGTGTACACCCTTATCTAAACATATTTCCTCTACTTTTTCCATAATTGCAGTTGCAAGTCCTTGCCTTTTATATTTTGGATCAATAGCCATCCTGTGAACAACTACATATTCATTGTTGCTAATCCATTTGCCATTATAAATATGCTCATAAGTCTTTTCTCCATGAAAAGAGACTGATGCAGTTCCAATTATGGTATCGTCCTCCAACAAAACATATCCATTTTCATTTTTAATGTCCATAAGTATGGTTTCTAAATTGGGATAGTTGTTTTGCCATTGATCAATTCCCCGTTCTTTGAAATGTTCTTGTGCCTGTCTAATAATATTCATTATGCTATCAATATCTGATTCAACAGCTTTCCGAAATTCCAATATTATCAATCCTTTCATTTCACATATTTGTCAATGTGAAAGCCTTTCTTCTTTTAAATCTCTTGAAAATAAGTAATCCTACAATAAAAACACAATTTATAATTAAAACAATGATACTTCCCTCAATTCCAAATAAAGTGCATCAAAATTGGAGCCAATAGTCCGTCAGTATATACGGATACCAAAGACAATAGAATACTATATGTAAAATATACATTTTGAATACAATAAGTAATACCAGCCCAATCCACAATATGCCTAATGCAATATACAATTACCTTTCTGACTTTGTTGGGAATTTGAGACTTTCACGGTAAATATCTATTGAACATTATAGCATAGAACCATATACTAAAATCAAATTTTATTCCAATACCAAATCATCATCTATGCCATAATCATCTGACAAAATATTATAAAGTCTTGAATATGTAGCTTCTTTATAGGGATTTACAAATATTCCTCCTATCCCAAAGAAAAGAAAGCCTAACAGTTCCCATCCAATAAAAGACAAATCCAGTACAAACATATTCCATTTATGCCCATCTGTCATATTTCTACTTTTAGTTATTGCTTCTTTTGAGGATAGCTCTGGTTCTTCTGATAAAATATATGGCACCAATCTATACTCATAAGATTTTATTATACCAGGTATTATGAAAAGAAGAGTCCACAATATAGTATAAAGATCTCTTAAAAACTGTGTCTTCAAAATAGAAAAATATTCTTTCCTGTTGAAAGTTGAAAATAAATTTTCTATGCTTGCATCTCCTTCAAATCCTTTAAGAAAAAACCTGGCCCTTCCTACTTCTAGTGCATATCCTAATATTATTGAAATAGCTATAAAAAATATGGAGATAAACAAAAATGTTCCTTTATCTAAATAAAATACAGGAGAACCACCAAATTTTCTAATTGTAAAATTAAGTACAGGATTTTTGAATTCAATTCCCACTTTATTCATTATCTCATCGATCATTGGATATTGACTGTACCTATCAACTACTTCCAATTGATTGCTAGTACTAGTTCTACCTGCCAGAGATACAATGATACATACCAAAAAAGCTTTCCAATAGTGTTTTCTTAAAAAATCTTTTGCATAAGCTTTAATGCTCTCTCTTGACCACATAAAAGCACCCCCATTTTATTTAATTCTGTACTAATTACTTATTACATTAATATTGGAACTATTCTATGTACAATATATCATAATACAGTCTTCATCAATACATATATAATCAAATAATAAAGAATTTGTTTATATCTTATCTAAATAATATGTTTTTTTCAACAAAAAAACGCGATAAACTTGCCCACCTTTGCATAAAGGTGGGCTTTAGGGGAGTAATTTTAAAACACAAAAATATATATCAATTTTTAGTCAGTTTCCTTAATTGTCTTTTATATGATTAGCAACAATCAATCCACTCTCTAATTGAACACGTATCAATTTTTGGATTGGAATTACAGAGTAATTAATTTTTTCTTCCAATACATCACTTAAATTCTTTAATCTTTCTTCAGATTTTTCCTTTGATTTCTCCAATGCATCCTTCTTTTTATTATCACTATCATCCATTCTTTCCAATTCATATTCACAAACTCTTATAAGCATTCCTAGTGAAAGCATATGATAAAATCTTGTGACTAAAAGATTGTCAAAAGCTTCTGATACTTTTGCTTTCCTTAAAAACTCTTCTTTGCCTTCTTGTGCCCATTTTTTCTCTGCTTCAATATAATCTGTACCACTTTGGATTTGATTTTCAAGTACCAGCATAAAAGGATTGTCTTTTGGTATATAATCCTTTATATCATCAACAGTATCTTTTATAATATTATTAAGCTCTAACGAATACTCACATGATTTTAATATTGCATCTCTTCTTGATATATCTGATTCTGAAGTATCTTCTATACGTGGATCATAAAAATATGGTAACTCTGTAACTAAAGTTACAGTATCACCTTTTCGTTTTGCATAGCTTGAACTATCTGTACCACATGTAAGCATGCCTTCAGGTACTTCTCCTAGGAACTTTTCATAATAATCATAGGATTCTTCTGAACCTGAATTTAAATAGATAGCAGGTGAAAATCTTTTGCAATATGGAGCTTCTGCTTCACCAAGGTTTAGAGGAACATTTTGTTTCTTAGCCGCATTTCTAAGTCCATCATATATTTTAGGTATATCATCAGTTATATACCAATAAGCCCCACCAAAGCCTGCATTGTGTAATGAATACATAAATTCGGGTGTTGTTTCATCTATAAGTTTCATCAATGCTTGTGTCTCTGGGATTGGTTTGTTAAAATCAAGCTTTTTATATTTTATTGGAAATGTCCACTCTGCTTGCTGATGCCCAACAGGTCTAAAGAAGTTTCTAGCATAATTATAGATTGTAAACGGTCCCTTGAACCATCCTTCATTTAGCTTAGTTCCATCTGGATCAATGCATTTTATTATATACCATGTATATCCCATTTCTTCTCTAAAGTCCTTGTTTTCAACTAATGCCTTTGAGAAATATTCAAGCATCATAGCACCTATTGGCTCATTTGGATGTGGACATGCAAAGGCTAATGCATTTTTAGGACCATTGCCTATTTTGAGGCAATATATCGGGTGATTCCCTCTTGATCTTCCTGCTTCAAATATTTCAACTACATCAGGATACTTCTTTGCTAAATCCTTCGAACTCTCATCTAATTCATCAACAGTTAAAAATGTTTTATAATCTGGTACATTTTCAATTATATTGTCATAAAACATGTAAATACCCCCTCAATATATTTATAAATTCCGCATTAATTTTTATATTTTCTATAGACAACTTTCCCATCCATTATTGTATATAAAACCTCTGCATTGGTATCATAGGCAGGTGTTCCTTTAAATATTACAATATCTGCATCTTTACCTTCTTCAATTGAACCTAATCTATCATCAACACCTATAATTTTAGCTGCATTTATGGTTATCATTCTTAGCGCCCTTTCAAGTTTGCAACCTTTTCTTACTGCCTCTCCAGCTTGGTATATTATAGCTTCAGGTCTTGAAACAGGACCATCTGTCATTATTGCAGTTGTTACACCTCTTTTATCAAGTTCAGCTACACATTCTATATCAACTTTTTTACATTCCCCAGGATATCTAGGAGTACCCATAGGCCCAAATATAACTCCACAGCCACTTTCTACGATCTCATCAATATAATCACTCGCTCCCCACGCATGATCAAGAGTAAAGTTTATATCAAATTCCTTTGCTATTCTAATAACCGTTAGCATATCAAATTGAGTACAGTGAACTTTAAGGGGAATTTCCTTTCTAAGTACTAACTCTACCGCTTCCATGCCTTCATCATATTTAGGCATTTTACTTTCATTATCTTTTGCTGCTTCTTTTTTATTTAAATACTCGGTACCCTTTATAAGTAATTCCCTTAATACAGAAGCTATGCCCATTCTAGTCATAGGAAGTTTGCCTTGAGTTCCATATACTCGTTTTGGATTTCCTCCCATAGCGGCCTTTAAAGCAATTGGATTTTTTATAGTCATATCAAATATATTATCTCCATAGGTTTTAGCTGCAAAAACTAAACCACCAACAACATTTCCACTTCCAGGTGCCAATGCTACTGTAGTAATACCATTTTCATATGCATCGGCAAACTCCTTTGAAGTTGCATCTATACCATATATAGCATTAACATTTGGGGTTACATTATTTGTCATTTCATTCAAATCATCGCCTAGTGTTGAAACATCTATTCCGCCAATATGGCAATGAGCATCTATAAGGCCAGGAAGTGCAACCAAGCCTTCTCCATCTATAACTTTTCCATCTATTCCTTCAATATCAGTTCCAACCTTTACAATCTTTCCCTCATCTATCAATATATCTCCTTTATCTATCACAGTATCTGAATCTGTCATAGTATATATTTTGGCATTTTTAATTAGCAGCATTTATACGCACTCCCCTTTACAATAAACTATTTTCCCTTTAATAATGCTATGGGTTATAGATGAATCAAAACATTCTATTGGGTTGTTGGTATAAATAACTACATCTGCATCTTTCCCTACTTCTATAGTTCCAACTTTGTCATCAATTTTAAGAACTTTTCCAGGATTTATTGTAATCATCTTCAAAACCTCTTCACTATCCAATCCAGCCTTGTAAACATTTATAGCATTCCAAAGAAGACCTTCTTGTCCTCCTGCACCCATATCACATGAAGTTGACAAGCTTACATTAACTCCAGCCTCATGAATATCTATTATCTTATCTAAATCTATCTCATCATTATGATCTTGCATATTTACCTGTTCTCCAAGTATTAGCGATATATTTGATGCGATTATAGAATCTTTAGATTTTCCAGCCATAAAAGCATTGCATATTGTAAGATCTATGTCATAATCTTTAAAAAGATTTATAACCCCATCAATTTCAGCCTTAGTATTGGCAGATACAATCAATGGAAGCTCTTTGTTAAGTACTTTTTTTAGTATTGCCTTGCCCTCATCTTTAGCTACATCTTCTTTTGATGGATCATATTTTTTAGCCTCTTCAAGGGCATTCTTTAGAATACTTGAGATCCCCATCCTAGTTTTAGGAGCTTTATTTTGATCTCCATATGTTTTTTTCACAGTTGATGTAACAGAGCCTTTTAATGCTACTGTCTCCCTTGCTAACATCTCATAAGGGCTATCTCCATAAGTCTTAAAAGCTGCTATTTGTCCTGCAATCACATTAGAATCTGAAGGTGATACACCTACTGTTGTAATTCCCGCTTTATAAAGTTCCTGGATTGTACAGTTTTCAGCATCAAAAGCATAGATTATGTTCATTTGTGGCGTGACAGGATCTGTTTTCTCCTCATAGTCCATATCTGTAAAAGTACTACCTAAGCATCCCCAATGAGTGATAGGATCAATAAATCCCGGAAATACTTCTTTGCCCTTTGCATCTATTATATCTACATCCTTTTCATCTATATCCGATTCCACTTTGCAAATCTTGTCATCTTTGATTAAAATATCAGCATTTTCCAATATCTTTCCGTTTCCCAAATGAACTTTCCCATTCTTTATAAGTATCATAACCTCTCTCCTTTCCCATAGGATTAACTAAAACTTAAGTATAAGGGCTTTGCAATTTATATGGGAGTTATAACTTAGTTATAACTCCCATATTTCTATTAAAATCTATTTATCCAACCAAACATAAGTGTATTCTGACTCTGAAGCTTTATCACTAGCTTCAGTTGCTGGATGACCTTTTATATAGGATTTAATAGGTTTTTTTGCTCCATTTTCATTTAGAGGTACCAATGGAAGATCTTCAGCAAGTATTTCTTGCAATTCTTTATACATAGGTGCTCTTTCTTCTTGAGAAGTCAAAACTAAACCTTCTGCTAAAAGCTCTTCTACCTTAGGATTGTTATATCCAGCTATATTTGTTGCACCATTAGCACCAACACGATTTGAAATAGCTGATATATCAGGTCCTTGATATCCTGCAAGTAGTGTTATTTCAAAATCTTTATTCCCAAATACTTTCTCATCCCATGCTGCCATTTCCATTTGGTTAACCTTCACATCTATGCCTATTTCTTTTAAATTTGCTTGAACTACTTCTACTACATCTTCAAATCCAGGGAAAGTATCTAATGTTGTAGAGAAATACATTCCATTTGCATCTTGCTTATATCCTGCTTCTTCCAATAAGGATTTCGCTTTTTCGATGTCTCTTTCTGGAAGTTTTACGTCTTCATTTAATGCCCAATCAAAAAGTGGTGATACAAAATATTCTGCTTTTTGTCCCATTCCCTTTAAAGCTTTACTGAATATTTCATCTCTGTCAACACCATAGGCTACTGCTTGTCTAACCTTTTGATCTGCAAATTTACCTTCTTTAAAGTTGAAAGTTAAATATGTTCTGTTCATCCAAAGTAATTCTTCAACTACATAATTTGGATCATCATCAAATCTATTAGCTTCACTATATGGTATACCATTTAAATTTTCATCAGTTTCTCCATTTAAATATGCTTGGAATGCAGTACTTTGATCTGGAATTATAGAGAATATAACCTTATCTAAATGTGGTTTTTCTCCCCAATAATCATCATTTCTTTCAAGAGTTACGTTTACTCCCTTTTTATGTTCTACAAATTTAAATGGACCAGTACCTATAGGTTTTTGATTTGCTTCATTTTGAAGCCAATCAGTCCCCTCATATATATGCTTTGGCATTATAAACGTTCCATACCATCCAATATATCCAAGCAAACCAGCATTAGGATTCTTTAGCTTAAATTCTACTGTGTTTTTATCTGGACATACAATTTCTTCTACGTCTGAAAGAAATCCTGAAGCAAATCCTTTTTCTTGTATAATCTGATCAAAAGTCCATTTTACGTCTTCTGAACTAAAGTCTTCGCCATCATGCCATTTAATATTTTCATTAAGATGAAAAGTTAAAGTTTTCCCATCTTCTGAATATTCCCATTCCTTAGCAAGATCTGAAACCATTTCATCATGACCATTAAGTTTTACAAGTCTATTA
This sequence comes from Sporanaerobacter acetigenes DSM 13106, assembly GCF_900130025.1. Classification (NCBI taxonomy): domain Bacteria; kingdom Bacillati; phylum Bacillota; class Tissierellia; order Tissierellales; family Sporanaerobacteraceae; genus Sporanaerobacter; species Sporanaerobacter acetigenes. The sequence continues at coordinate 221,798 of NZ_FQXR01000004.1, forward strand.
AAGACATTCTGAAACACCCCATAAGCATTGTCATCTGGCTGAGCACAAGGATTGAACCCTTGTGGATCCCCAGCAATACTTACCACATATACTCCTCCATCTTTAGGCCCATCTGATTTTTCTGAATTAGTTTCTACTTTCCCATTTTCATTGTTTTTTGCATTGTTACCACACCCTGCAAAAAGTCCACAACATAGAACTATTACAAGGAACAAAGATAGCTTTCTCATTTTCATTGAATTTCCCTCCATTTATTCTACATTTTTGTTCTTTATTTATCCAAAGACAATTTTGTATTCCTGCCTGATACTTAAAACTTAATTTATATGACTTGCAACTAATAAACCACTTTCAAGTTGAATTCTAACAAGTTTTCTAATTGGTATTACATTATAATCTAAAGCATCTTCAGCAACTTGGGAAGCTTCTTTTAGCTCCTCATCTACAGAATTAAATACATCTTGTAGCTTAGCCCTTTTTTCTCCTTCTACATTATCCTTCATAAGTTCATATTCCACTGAACGCAATAGAAGACCTAGATAAATTAGCTTATAAAATTTAGGTATATCGAGATTGTCCAAAGCTTCTGATTCCTTACATAGCTCGTCATATTCTTCATTGTTTTCTATATAATTTCTTTCTGTCTCATTTTGTCCTTTGCTATATTCTATGGATTGCTCAATGTTCTTAGAAAATGGATTGTCACTAGACATATATTCGCAAACTTGAGTATAATATTTTTCAACTATTTTTTTAGTATCTTCCATAAATTCTAATTTTTCTAATGCAGCTTCTCTTCTTGTGAAATCCATCTTTTTATCACTTTCAATTCTTGCTTCATAAAAATATGGAAGTTCTGTCACAAGACACACACAATCACATTTTGTTCTTGCATATCCATCACTGCTTTGACCAGAATTCAACAATTTTTCTGGTGGTATCTTTGAGTATTTTTCTAGATAATCATAATCATCTTCAAAACCTATTAGTTTAAATATAGCTGGAGCAAATTTTTCTCCATATGGTACCTCTGGTTCTCCAAGATGTAAAGGTACATTAACTTTTCTAGCTGTAGCCATCAAGTCATCATATATTTCCTTTAAATCATGACTTAGGTACCAGTAGGCACCCCCAAAACCTGCATTATGCAAAGAATACATAAATGATGGCTTAGTTTCATTAATTAATTTCATGAGTATCTCTGTCTCTGGTATTGGATTATTAAAAACATAGTTCTTATACTCAACAGGGAATGTCCACTCTACTTGCTCATATGCTACTGGTCTGAAGAAATTTCTAGTATAATTATAAAGAGTAAAAGGACCTTTAAACCATTTTTCGTTGAGCATTGTTCCATCCACATCAATGGATTTTATAATGTACCATGTATAATCCAATTCTTCTCTCAATTCATCATCCTCTGCAATAGCTCTTGAGAAAAATTCAAGCGTCATTGCTCCCATTGGTTCATTAGGATGAGGACAGCCAAACATTAAAGCATTTTTAGAACCATTACCAATTTTGAGACAATAAATTGGATGCCCCTTTCTAGAATTTCCTGCATGAAATACTTTTACCTTATCTGGATACTCCTCTGCAAGGGCTTTAGAATTCTCATCCATTTCGTCAACAGTTAAAAAACACTTATAATCTGGAATCTTGGATAGAATTTTTTCAAAATCCATTTTAATTCACCTCACTCATTTTTTATTATTTATTGAGGAATTTGATTTCCTCTATTACTACTCTAGATAAAAACAACTCGCATAATGTCCGTCTCCTACCTTTTCCATGGCTGGGTATGACTCCTTACATTTTTTACATGCTTTATAACATCTTGGAGCAAAATAGCAACCTGGACCTGTACCTATAGGTGTAGGAGGCTCTCCACTTATCCTGATTACATCACGTTTTTCAAATGGATCTATGGAAGCACAATTTGAAATTAAAACCTTTGTATATGGATGCCTTGGATTTTGAATTACATCATCTGTTTTCCCCATTTCAACTATTCTGCCTAAATACATTACAGCAACCGTATCAGATATATAACGTGTAGTTGCAATATCGTGACTTATGAAAACCATTGCTGCTCCTTGTTCTTTTGTAAGTTGCAATAAAACATTTATTATATCTGCACGAACAGATACATCAAGCATGGACACAGGCTCATCGGCAATAATAAGCTTAGGATCTAAAAGCATGGACCTAATTATGGATATTCTTTGAAGTTGACCACCAGAAAGTTCATGAGGATATCTATGTAGATAATCCTTTGCTGGTCTCATGCCTGCGCTTTCCATAACTTTAATACAAATTTCTAATCTTTCTTCTTCAGAATTCCCTATATTGTGTATTTTTAGGGTAGTGGTTAAAATATTTTGAATATTGTTTCTCGGATCAAATGTATCAAAAGGATTTTGAAAAATCATCTGACAATTTCTTCTAAACTGTAACGGGTTTTTCTTCAACATATGCCCAATAGGTTCTCCTTCAAATTCAATGCTCCCACTTGTTGGCTCCTCAAGTGCTACTAGCAATCTTCCAAGAGTAGATTTGCCACAGCCCGATTCTCCTATGACTCCTAAAATTTTCCCTTTATCAAGGGAAAAACTCACTCCATCAACAGCTTTGATACTCTGATCTTTCTTCGTGGTACCATCCTTTTTAGTTACTTTCTTTTGAACATACCATTTAACTAAATCATCTACTTTAATCAAGCTGGTCACAATCTTCACCCCCTATTAAATGACATGATACATTCCAACTATTAGGGAATTTCACCGTCCTTGGTTCTTTTACAAAACATATATCAGTAGCCTTTTTACACCTATCTGCAAATACACAGCCTTTATGTGCAACACTAAGATCAGGAAGAGAACCTGGAATTCCTCTTAATTCATTTCTTTCTCCTGTAAGAGATGGAAATGAACTCAAAAGTCCTTGAGTATAAGGATGCTTAGGATTAGTAAGAACATCTGATACATAACCAGATTCAAGAAGACAACCTGCATACATTACCGCTACTTTCTTACAAGTTGAAGACACTACAGATACGTCATGAGTAATCATCATCCTTGTTAAATGTAATTTTTCTTCAAGTCTCATAATCTCTTCAAGTATTTGCCCTTGAGTAACAACATCAAGAGCTGTTGTAGCCTCATCCATTATCAATAACCTTGGATAATAAATTAAACTAAGCGCTATACTAACCCTCTGCATCATACCTCCTGATAGTTCATGAGGATAAAGATCATATACTCTATCCGCAAGATTTACCAATCTAAATAATTCTAATACCCTCTCTTTGACCTCTTTATCTGTTGCATTTGGTTCATGTACTCTATATATATCACCCATTTGATAACCAATTTTATGCACCGGGCTTAAAGAATTCATTGATTTTTGAAAAACAACCGCAATATCTTTCCATCTTATTTCTCTCAACTCATTTTCACTAATTTTCAACAAATCAACCCCATCAAACACAATCTCACCTGTGGTTTTAGCTATTTTATTGGGGAGAAGTTGAAGAATTGCCATAGCAAGAGTTGATTTTCCCGAACCAGATTCTCCTACTATTCCGATAGAATCCTGCACTTCCACATCTAATGAAACATTTCTTACTGCTTTAATTTCTTTCTCTTTAACTTTATATACAACATTTACGTTTTTTGCTTCAAGTAATGCCATTTGATCTCCCCCCTTAGTTTGTCTTATTTAATTTAGGGCTCAATATGCGATTCATTCCTTCTCCAATTAAATAGAAAGAAAGTACCGTAAACACAATTGCAAGCCCTGAAAATGTACATATCCACCAGCTATGAGGAAGATATCCTTTGCCATGTGAAATTATTTGACCCCAACTTACAACATTTGGATCACCTAGACCTAAAAAAGATAAACCTGCTTCAGACAATATTGCTGAAGATACAGCCATAGTAGAATCTGCTATAATAGGGAAAATACCATTAGGTATAATATGTTTAAATAATATCCTCATATTGCTTTCTCCAATAGTCTTTGAACTCTTTATAAATGTCCTCTCCCTTAAAGATATTGCCTGAGCACGCATAAGTCTCGCAGTACCAGTCCAGCTTGTAAGTCCTATAACAACAATTACATTGGTTAAACTACTTCCGTAAATTGCAACAATTATCAATATTAAGAAAAAAGTTGGTAACATTAAGAACATATTTATTATCTCTGAAATTACTTTATCTACTTTTCCACCCATATAACCTGCAATTCCACCTATTAAAGTTCCTATAACTGAAGATATAGCTGCAGCTATAATTCCTACTTTCAAAGATGTCCTAGAACCATAGATTACCATGCTAAATACATCTCTACCAAGACCATCTGTACCAAACAAATACTGGGATGAAGGTCCTACTGTTACATCATCATTTAAAACATATGGATCATGAGTAGCAATTAGTGGCGCAAAAATTGCTATCAAAATCAATATCATAAGAAGGATTGTTCCAACCTTAAGTTCTTTTATAGGATTTATTTTATTAAGTACACCTCGAAAACTCTTCTTCATATACTGCACCCCCTTATTCAAATCTAATTCTTGGGTCTATTAATGCATAAACAATGTCGGTAATTAGCATAACTACACAAACAGATATTGAAATTATTAAATATATACCTGTCAATAATGGATAATCCCTTTTCATTATGGCATCCATCATAAGCCTTCCCATACCAGGCCATGCAAAAACTATTTCAATAAGCGTTACTCCACTAATCATAAATGCTAAGGATAAGCTGAACATTGTAATAGTTGGAATTATGGCATTTCTTAGTACATATTTATTAAATATTCTGCTTTCTTTCATTCCTGTGGCTTTTAAAGTTACAATAAAATCTTCTGACATAGTTTGTAGAACTGAAGACCTTGCAATCCTAAAATATAGCGGCGTTTGAATTATAGAAAGAGTTCCAACAGGTAAGACCATATGCTTTAAAACATCTAAAACATGTGCAAATCCTTCACTCTCCGCTCTCAAATCACACATTCCAGACGTTGGCAACAACCTAAATGTAGATGCAAATATAAGAATAAACATTAGCCCCAACCAAAATCCTGGAGTTGCATCAACAACATAAGAAATTCCACACATAACCCTATCAAATGTAGAACCTACTTTCCTAGCAGCATATACCCCCAGGAGAGTTCCCACTACAACTGCTAATATAGCAGATGTAAGAGTTAATAGAATAGTAGGAAATATTTTTTCCCCAATTAGTTTTGTTACAGGTTCATTGCTCATATAGGAATATCCTAAGTCTCCTTTTAATGCATTTTTGACATAATTTACAAATTGAACTGGGATAGGCTTGTCCAATCCGTATTTTACTGTAAGGTGATCTATAAGTTCTTGATTTGGGTTATCTGTACCCGCAATGATTTTTATAGGATCACCTGGAGCACATCTAATTAGAAAAAAAGTGAAGCAAAAGGAAAATATTATTGTTAAAAGTCCAGTAGCGACACGTTTTCCTATGTAGCTTTTCATCATATTACCTCCCATAGATTGTATTTTTGCATTATGATAAATTCCTGCTATTCATGACATCATTTCTATAATCCCCGGGTTATTTTTTATGACTATAATTATAAGATGCCACTTATACCAGTTAGCTTTATATATCTATTAAGCAAAACCCATGCCAAATTTGAATACTACACTCTATTATCTAAGTGAAACATAAAAGACTTTGCTAAATTGCATTTTACAGAAAGTTTGCACTAGACAAAATTATAATTTTTTAATTTTCTATATAAATAAAAAACTTTACGCTGCGTAAAATATATTTTACGCAGCGTAAAGTTTTTTTACTTTCACAATTAAAGCTGCCTTTTTAATTTATAATATAACAACTGCCTTGATATTCTAAGATCTCGAGCTGCTGCTGCCATATTTCCATCATTTTTTTCTATAGTATCAAATATTATTCTTCTTTCACATTCTTCTAAATATTCTTGAAGACCAATATTATTAGCATCAAACTCAATTGATATATATGATTGTCGATTTGTTCGTTGATTTAAGAGCCTTTCAGGAATATCATCAATGCCTATTATATCGTTTTTGGTATTGTTAAAAGCTCCTTCTATAACATTTTTAAGCTCCCTAACATTCTCCGGCCAATCATATTCTTCAAATACTTTCTTTACTTCCTTAGATACTCTCTTTATATTCTTTCCCATGTCTTCGTTATAGTAATCAATAAAATATTTTGTTAAATATTCTATATCATCTTTTCTTTCTTTTAATTGAGGGATATCTATTTCAATAACTGATAACCTAAAAAATAAATCCTTTCTTAACTTGCCTTCCTTTATAAGTTCCATTGGATCTTGATTTAAAGCAGCAATGATTTTCACATCTAGAGGTATTTGTTTTGTACCTCCTACTTTCCGAATACGTTTTTCTTCTATAGCCTTTAAAATTTTCACTTGCATCATAGGTTCCATAGAATTTATTTCATCTAAAAATAATGTCCCTTGATCTGCAGCTTGAAATAAACCTTCACGGTCCTCTGCGCCTGTAAAACTCCCTTTTACAGTCCCAAATAGATTGCTTTCAAGAAGGGTTGATGGTATTGAAGCGCAGTTTACGGAAATAAAAGGATTAGAGTGTCTCTTGCTACAATTATGTATGGATTGAGCAACCATTTCCTTGCCCGTTCCAGTCTTGCCATATATTAACACTGATGAATCCGATGTAGCAGCTCTTTTTATTTTTTCTTTTACTGTAAGCATTTCTGAATTAATCGCAACAATATCATCTATCACATATATAGTATTATTTTTTATATTTTTAACTGAATGCCCATCAGAACTATCATTATATTGAGGAAAACCACATTGATACGATTTCTTTAACCCATCCATGTCCAATGCCTCCAATTATCTGCTTATATAAATTTATTAAATTAAATTTATCCCACCGCTTGCAATTCTAATATCTATGCAATTTATATGCCATTTCCCCCATGTTTTTATAAAACTAAATATAAAGAAATATGATGTTTTTTTCTCTCCTATATTAATTATAAGATAAATCAATGAAAAGTGTAAGTATATTTAGTCGAACATTGTCATTTAAAGTCGATTATGCAAATATACAATTTCCTGCTAGATGATTAAAAAAGCAGCAGATAAAAACGAAAAGGCCTGAAATTCTGTAAAAGTCAAATTCACTTAATTGCTCTGCATGGATTTTCCTACGAACTATTATATGAAATTTTTCTTCACTTCATTCTACCAAGAAGTAATAATACTAGATATTGTATTTTTATATTAATGAGCATGTATATGGTGAATATCTTGATTGTGCTTATGCGAATGTGTACATTCTTCATGAGTATGAATATGAGTATGTTTACCAACGATGGTTTCATTATGACTATGATTATGATGTCCATCATCATGGCTATGACTATGCTCATGAGTTATTGCAATATGATGATGCACATGATTATGTTCTTCTGTTGATGCAAAATACATACCTATAATCATTATAAACAATGCAATAATAAACGAAGGCGTTGGTATTTCTCTAAAAATTATCAGCGATAATCCGACTCCAATAAATGGCGATACAGCATAATATGCACTTGTCTTAGCGGCTCCCAAGTCTCTTTGGGCATAAATGTAAAAGAATATACTTAATCCATAAGCAAAAAATCCTAATATTAAAGCCACCATTATAAAAGGAATATTGTTTGCTTTTTCTCCTAATATTAACGCAATTATTAAAGAACTTATTCCAGAACCAAATCCTTTAATTATAACAACTTGTAAAGGGTCTTTTGCAGATAACTTCCTTGTACAGTTATTTTCAAATCCCCAACAAATACATGCCAATAATACAAAAACAGAACCAAATGAAAATGCAAAACTACTTATGTCTTCTACAGACAAAATAATACTTGACATTGTAATAAGAAAAATAGCAACACATAGTCTTTTACCTATAGGTTCCTTAAATATCACTAAAGCAATTAAAGATGTAGCAACAATTTCAAAGTTATTTAGTAAAGAAACATTAGCAGCAGATGTCGTTGTAAGTCCAATCATCAAAAATATAGGTGCTGCAACATCTAATGCAACCATTCCAATTGTATATGGAAGTTCTTGTCTGGTAAGCTTTGCCTCAATTTTTCCCTTATACTTCTTATGTCTAATTAAATCAATAATAGACATTCCTAACCCTGCACCAAGATATAAAAAAGATGCCATCAATGTAGGTGGAATTTTCTTTAACAATAATTTAGATATAGGTGAACTAGTAGCATATAATGTCGCTGCCAGTATGGCAAAAAAAATTACTTCATATTGTTTATTTTCCATTTTAAACACCTCATGAGTCCTATTTTATAAATTGTTCTATGCCTTTATTTAACTTCTCTATTACCTCTTTGTCCCCTGTTTCCACCGCATTTACAACACAGTTGTTGATATGACCATACCTTCTAACAAATATTTCTACTATACTTTCTCACTTTTTGTATATTAAAAGATTAAATGTAATGTGCTATCCTTTAACATCTCCAAAAATGCTACATTATCTATCAATTTGTCTTGCTCTTCAATTGAATTATCTTGCTTTTTTCTCGTAAATCAAAAAATCATTTGACAAGCCCCTCCATTTCTTTTTTAATTTTATCCTTTAGCGTAAGTACAAACTGGTAATTGTCTTCATGACGGGAAACATCTGGGTTGTCTTTCATAACACTTTGCTCGCAAGGATTTTTTCAAATTTCTTTTCTGACAATATCTCATGGGTAGTAAATTCGCCATTGTAAAACAAAGAGAATGTCGTAAATGGAGCAGGAACATTTTGTGCCTGCTCTCTTGTAAGAATATGAACCACTTGAAAATCTACACTTCTCTTTTTCGCTATTTTTTCAAGAAGCGGAACATACTTAGCGGTAAAAGGGCATTGGCTTGTATAGTATAATGTGAAGCCATTCTGTAAATCATTATGTTTTATTTCTTTTAAATGTTGTTTGAACTGTGGCTTTTCAGCATCATTGCTAAATGGTAGATACATCAGTTCAAAATATGAATTTGCGCTATCCACGGTTTCAAAACCTTTGTATTTCATATATTTAAGGTCTGAAAGAAATCCCATTTTCTTTTTTGAAGATAATATAACAAGTCCCTCGTCCAATCTTTCTTTCAACCAAAATTTTTTTGACATTACTTGACTATCTTTATTATTTGCAATAGCACAACAAATGTGTTCCATTTCAAGATTCTCATGTGTTATCTTTACAAGTTCCACCGTAACCCCTCCTCTACAAATTACCATTTACCTGCAAATTACATAAACAATTTTTATTTCGCAGTTTTCTTCTTCACATCTACAACCATCACAATAAACATCATCCGCTGGAACATCAAGATCATAATATTCTTCTCATACTTTTGAAAGTTCTTATCGTTGGCCATTATTTTTTATATTTGGTGCAAATGCTTTACATAAGTTGCAGCAATATCCACACATTGTTATATTCATCTTAAATTCGCCCTCCTTTTATTTGGTTTTTTCTTTATTAATAATAACTTTTCTATATCTCCGATTACTGTGTCATTAATTATATCTAAATATAACCATTTCCCGTCATGATACTGATGCGTATTATCATATCCATGATTTCAATTCCCTCGTCTTTCTATTTTCTACTTAATATTTATAAGTGCAGACCGCTTTAGACCTTTTGCATACCCGTAAGATAATATTGTGAACGCTCTTCTCGTGGTAAGATTGGCATTTACAAGTAATAATTATATACTTTTATTGCTCTGAAAACTTATATTCAAACCTATCATTAAAATTCCCATTAAAGCAGTAATATACTGTACGAAGATTCTTTGAGTAAGCCATAGAAAAGTTAGTAACCCATTCCCCATTTCTTTGACTTACAGTATCAAGAATACTAAATGCTGTTTCAATATTTAATTGATTGAATAACGATTTTTTCGTCCTATTTTATCAATAGATACCGCATACCTTTATTTTACACAATATACCTTATAAAATCATCTATATCCCTACACCTTACTACTTTTTTAACCAATTTTATAATACCCTCTTAACCTCTCCCACAAGGAAATTTTGTCCATTTATTCTTCCATTTTCCTCTCCATCTTATCTTCCAATCCATTTACTCTACTGACCTTAAGCCTTACTCCGTATCCCTCAATCCTCCCAAACCTCTAATAAAAAAACATGGCTTACTCGAGATTCCTAATCCCTAATAAACCATGTTTTCTATGACAACTTTATTTTATAGACACATCTCCTCGCCACTTTATATCTCTCTTCTATTTTCCATAGCTTTTGAAAGAGTGACTTCATCATAATATTCCAAATCCCCACCTACAGGAATTCCATGAGCAATTCTTGTGGTCTTGATACCCATAGGTTTTAATAGCTTTGAAATATACATAGCTGTTGCTTCTCCTTCTACTGTAGGGTTTGTAGCAAGTATGACTTCTTTTACTTCTCCATTCTGAATTCTCTTTAAGAGCTCTTTTATCCTTATTTGATCTGGACCTATATTGTCCATTGGAGATATAGCTCCATGAAGAACATGATAAAGTCCTGTGTATTCTTTAGTTTTCTCCATAGCCACTACATCTTTAGGACCTTGTACTACACATATAGTTGAAGTATCCCTTTTCTTGTTTCTACAAATATAGCAAGGATCTTCATCAGTCAAATTGCAACAAATACTACAATACTTTATCTTTTCTTTAGCACTTGTAATTGAATAGGCAAGCTTTTCTGCTTCCAATGGCTCCATTTCCAAAATATAAAAAGCTAGTCTCTGTGCCGTCTTTCTTCCTACCCCAGGAAGCTTTGAAAGTTCTTCTATTAAATTTGCTATTGGTAATGCATAATAATCCATTTAAATCAATCCTTCCTAGAAAAGACCTGGAATATTCATTCCTCCAGTGATTTTTGCCATCTCTTCTGAAACATAATTTTCTGCAGTTCTCAAGGCTTCATTGACAGCTGCCAACACTAAATCTTGTAGCATTTCTACATCATCTGGATCCACTACATCTTTATCTATGATAATAGAAACTATCTGTTTTTTCCCGTTGGCAACAGCTACTACAGCTCCCCCACCAGCACTAGCTTCTACTTCTTTTTCTTCTAATTGTTCTTGAAGTTCCTGCATTTGTTTCTGCATCTTTTGCACTTGTTTCATCATGCCACCCATATTACCCATTCCTGGAAATCCACCTTTAGCCATATTCTTATACCTCCTGTTATTTTTTTATTTTAACTAAATCTTTTCCAAAAAAATCTATTGCAGAATCTATAAGCTCCTGCTCTTCATCTTTTTCGTTTTCTTCTTCATCTTCCTTCGCCATGACAAATTCAACTCTTATATTTTTGTTAAAATAATTAGAAACAGATTTTTCTACAAATTCTTTATTGTCCTTTTTACCTAAGGCTTCTCTATGAAGTCCATAACCTTCTTTAAACCCTATAGTTAAAATATTGTTTTGATAGTCCATTGGACTTCCTTCCAACAAAAGAGCTTGAGTAGAAATTCTCTTCTTCTTTATAACCTTTAGTACATTTTCCCATTCTCTTTTTATATGAGCTATATTTATCTCTTTTCCATCATCAATAATTATCTTTTCTTCTTCTACTTCTTTCTTTTCATTTTGAATAGGCACTTCTTTTTTGCTGGGTTTTTCACTTTTAACCTTTTCTATAGGCTCTTTCTTTTGTGAAACTTTAATATTCCCACTTTCAATGACTTTTTCCAATTTTTCTATTCTCTGTGCTAATGTCAACTCATCTCTCAACTCTATAAGTTTTACAACTACCATTTCAAGTATAATTCTAGGTTGACTAGACCATTTAGCTTGATTTTGTCCTTCATTTAAAATTTGAAGAGCTTTCAATATAAATGGTAAGGATATGTTTTCTGATTGTTCTTTGTACCTTCCCACTGTTTCCTTTTCCAAATCTATTATATCTAATGGATTTGTTGAAGTTTTAGCTATCATGAGATTTCTGAAATGATATATCAAATCCTTTATGAACTGATTTATATCTTTCCCATTTTGAATAATATCATCTACTATATGAAGAGCCTTTTCCAAATTCTTTTCCTCAATATTGTCTACTAAATTAAACAATAAATCTTCATTTGCTATTCCAAGTGTTTTCAGTGCATCCTCATAAGTAAGGGTTCCTTCTCCAAAAGAAATGCACTGATCAAGTAAGCTTAAGGCATCTCTCATGGCTCCATCTGAATTTCTTGCAATAAGATTTAATGCACTTTCTTCGACTTCGATTCCTATTTCACCGCATATATTGTTTAAATTCTTGACTATATCCTTTGTTGTAACTCTTTTAAAGTCAAATCTTTGACAACGAGAAAGAATTGTCTGGGGAAGTTTTTCCACTTCTGTAGTAGCTAGTATAAATATCAGATGTTTGGGAGGTTCCTCCAATGTCTTTAAAAGGGCATTAAATGCACTATCTGAAAGCATATGAACCTCATCTATAATATATACTTTATACCTTGCTTTTGAGGGTGGATACTTTACTTTTTCCCTAAGTTCCCTTATATCATCAACACTATTGTTGCTTGCCGCATCCATTTCTATAACATCCATGATACTTTCATCAAGAAGTCCACTACAGATTTCACAAGTATTGCATGGATTTCCATCAATAGAATGGGTACAATTTACAGCTCTTGCAAATATTTTAGCTGTGGAAGTTTTTCCTGTTCCCCTTGTACCTGAAAAAATATAAGCATGCCCAATATTTTGATTAATTATTTGATTTTTTAAAGTTGTAGTTATATGTTCCTGTCCTAGTACCTGGTCAAAGGTCTTTGGACGGAAACGCCTGTATAAGGCTTGATACATTATTTTTCCACCTTCCCTATCTAGTTAAATATATTATACCAAATATATCTTGTCAAATATACTTATAATTATTTTTTCGTGAAAATCTTGGTTTTTCATTTTGTGTTGACATACCGTGAAAATTTCTGTATAATATAAATCTGTAGTGTGAATAGACATTTTATATTTATACTAATTTGGAGAGGTGGCTGAGTTTGGCCGAAGGCGCACGACTGGAAATCGTGTAGACGATTCCTCGTCTCGTGGGTTCAAATCCCACCCTCTCCGCCATAGGAAATTTTGCCGTGCTAGATGGGGAGGTAGCGGTGCCCTGTAACCTGCAAGCCGCTATAGCAGGATTGAATTCCTGGTTTCGGCTTGTCATTGTAAGGTCTGCCCTAAATAAGTGGCGGTGACGATTGGGTCCTACGCAACGGAAATTCATGAACCCCGTCAGGTCCGGGAGGAAGCAGCGGTAAGTGAACACTTTCGTGTGCCGTAGGTAAGCCTAATCTGAGTTAACTGTTTAGGTAACGCTTGGAATGACAATGCCAACGCCAGGTGCACGGCTTACATATTTGCGTGAAAAAGCTATGGAATATACTCCATAGCTTTTATGTTATCCTTTAAAAGTTTTGTTTCCCTTCATCTGATACTCATCAATATTTGACTTCCCATAGGTAAGTCCTGCAACTACCTTTGGTTCTATATTTTTTTCAATTTCAGTGAATCCTTCATATAGAGGACAAATTATCTTTGTTGCCATTTCAAAGGAATTCTTATCTTTTTTATTTTCGCCTTTTGTAATGAGCTCATTTACATAAATGTATATTTGTCTTAAATTTATAGCTATTTCTGAATTTCCTTCAAGGGTTGCAAGAAGTTCTGCTAAAATATCCCTTGAGTTCTTATTTATATCCTTTAGTTCATCATATTTTTCTCCATCTATAGAAAGTATGCTGTCATTGAAATTGTCCATGAGAGCTTCATAGAGTATAGCAACCAATTCCGCATCATTGGCAGAGGATATTCTCTTTTCTATATCTTTTTTATCTAGCATATTCACCATCTCCATTATCTAAGTAATTGCAATACTCCCTGAGGAAGTTGATTTGCTTGAGCAAGCATAGCGGTTCCTGCCTGTTGCAATATATTCAGCCTAGTGAATTCACTCATCTCTATAGCCATATCTGCATCTTCTATTCTAGACATGGATGCTGTCAAGTTTTCAGCAGTATTGTCTGTGTTCTTTATGGTATGCTCTAATCGATTTTGATACGCACCAAGTTTGGAACGCATTTCAGAAACTTTTCCTATGGCTGTATTGTATGTTTTTATTGCATCGTTGAACTTTGTTGGAGTCAAATCTTTTGCAATTTCAAACTTCTTATCAGTATCATTATACTTAACAATTCCTGAATTAATCCCCAATTCTTTAGCTGTAGCATTTATACTACTCATCTCAATTGTCACCTTTTGTCCTTCGTTTGCACCTACTTGAAGTTGTATTTCTTTTTGACTACCATCTAATAACTTAATTCCATTAAATTCTGTATCATTAGCTATTTTGTCTATTTGCTCTGTCAATTGTACTATTTCAGCTCCTATAGTTTTTAGATCCTCTTCTTTATACACACCATTTGCTCCTTGTACACAAAGTTCCCTCATTCTTTGGAGCATGGCATGAACTTCATTTAGTGCTCCTTCTGCTGTTTGAATAAGACTTATTCCATCTAGGGAGTTCCTGCTTGCCTGTCTTAATCCTTGCACTTGTGCTCTCATCTTTTCACTTATGGCCATTCCTGCTGCATCATCTGAGGCCCTATTGATTCTCTTTCCTGATGATAGCCTTTCTAATGCCTTTTCAATAGAATTTGTGTTCATATTTAATATTCTATGAGTGTTTAATGCTGGTATATTGTTATTTATCCTCATTTTTCATCCTCCTCATTTACTTTTTCAATAAATTTTATTGTTCTACTTATGATTAAAAACAGCTCTTCTGGAATTTTATCTATGCTGTCTAAATTCATTTCATCTTTTATATCTATTTTATTTTCTTCACCCCTCACTTCATAGGCTTTTTTTATTTGATTTTTAGGAACAATCCTCAATTTCATATTTTTCTCCTATATTGCTGTATCTACAGTTTTAAGCAATTTGTCATTTTTATTTTTTTCTTCTCCTTTAAAAGAAAGTTCTTTTAAATTGTATCCAATACTATCAAAAGCTTCTTTTAGCATAGACTTATTTTCTAAAAGCTTAGAAGTACCTTCTTCATGAGCTATAAATTTAACTAGTATATCCTTCCCTTTTACTTCTAAATTAAGTTTCACATTTCCTAGCTTAGAAGTATTTAAGTTTAAGATAAAATTCATATTTTCTTTATCTATTCCTCTATTCATATTTGGAATGATGACTTGCAAATTCTCAAAGCTATCATCCATAAGTATTGGAAACTGTAGAGTTAAATCTTCTTTAGATAGAGCTTTTTGAAGTTTTAAGCTCTCCTCAATTTCCCTATATTTCTCTCTTTTTTCTCTATCTTCACCTGATTCAAAGGAGTTTGCCAAATTTTCCAGACCCCTTATGAATTCTTTATATTCACCTTTTATCTTTGCAGCTCCATTTTTAATATCTTTAGAAACTTCCTTTGCCTTTTCTTCAACTTGACTTATAGCTTGTCCCAATTCTTCATTGTTTATATGTTCTCTTTCACTCTTGAGTTTTTCAATACTGCTTCCCAATCCCATTCTGTTTTCTCTAAAATAGTTGAGTTCTGTCAGTTGCCTTAAAGACATATCCATGCCATTTTTCATGGCTACAGGAATCAAGTCATATTCTTTTCCCCTCAATGCCTTTATTTCTTTCAATGTCTTTTCGATTTCTCCATGCTTATTTAGCTTTTTATCTATATATTCATTGAGTTCTGTAAGTGGCATATATTCTACTTCTACACCATCTGATATACTTTCCTTGATTATATTCATAGACAAGTTTTCCCTTGCTTTCATATATTCTTGTCTTATGAGACTTTCTCTTGATTTTTCTACAGGCTCTACTGGAATATAGTTTTTGTCTAATTGTATTTTGCTTTCATATAAACTATTTAGACTGATGCTCGAATACTTTTTTGAAGCTAATGCTATGATATTCTGATTTAATTCTCCCAAGCTGTTGATAACATTTGATATTCTTATGACTTTATCCACAATTTTGTTAGGATTTCCACTGTTTTTGTTAATTGTTTCTGTGGATATGTCTTTTAATTTCTCAATTCTAAAATCTTCTCCCTTTTTCAAAAGATATATCAAGTCTTCATCTCTTACTTTTCCCAATGAATTTATCTTTTCGAGTATATTAGAAACTCTTTCGTCTTTTTTATCTATTCTTTCAGGTAAATCGTCTTCCCTTAAAATATCCACAAGTTCTCTTATATCTTCTTTCAATGGGTCTATATCATGAGATAGAAGTTTAGCAGTACTTTCTTCGTCTAAAAGGCTTCTCAACTGGGATAAAGTCTCTTTCATATTAAGTATTTCTAAAACATCTTCCTTGTTTATATCCATATCATTTAGTATGAATTTTTCCACCAAGGATATATTTTCTTCTGAAGCCTTAAGTTCTAAATTTTCAAGTATATAAAGTATATCTTCACGAGTAGTTTCCACTTTCATTGAATATTCATCATATATACCCGATACTAAATTTTCTTTAGGTTTTGATGCATCATAGGAATACTTCATCTTGTACAAATTTTCTATATTAACAGCTAAATTATTTTTTATAGTTTTTATGAAAGTTGTATCTTCTACATTTTTCAAATCATGAAGTTTTTGGACAATTTCTCTTACCTTTTCTATATTTTCTTTGTTTATTTCAATTTTTTCTCTATGAAGAGCTATGATACTATCATAAATATCTTTTCCCATTTTTCTTCCGTAAATTTCTACAGAAATTTTTTCTGCCTCTTCATAGCTTAAATCTCTTTTTAGTCCTAAAAATTTGGCAATAGAAAATTCATCTTTAAATTGCATTTCATCTATGGACTCATACACTTTCTGCAGTGTAGCTTCCCCTAAATCTATATCTTTTTTCATAAGTTTTGTGATGGAATCATAGTCCAATTTTTCTATTATTTCATTTAAATATTCCTTGCTCATTTCAAAAGATTTTATATTCTCCAATGTGATGGGAAGCCCATTTTCTAAAAGAATTTGACATATTTCTATATTTTCCACTGTAGGTTCTATCCCCATTTTAGCAAGAAAATCCTCAGTCTTTCTAATTTCCTTTTCTTCTACTTCTTTTTTTTCTTCAATCTTCAAGGATACTATATTTTCTTTGTCTATTTTTACATCTTCGCCAATTTCCTCTTTTAATTCTTCCTTCAATTTAAGCGTGTAGTTGACTACTTTCCCTCCAACTTGAGACTCTATTTTTACATTTTTTCCTTGGCACTCTATCAATTTCCCTTCTACATCAAAAAACAATGTAGGCTTTAAGCCATAAGTATCTATTAAATTTTCTTTTCCTACAATTCCTATTGAATTCATATATACCATCCTCATCTTTTTTCTACTAATTTTATCGTCCAATAGTGAATTTTCTTTAAATATTGAACTTTTTATTTCTAATTTTATGCCGATAATATATAATAGAAGATAAAGGAGAGTGATCTCTTTGGTTAGAATAGATTCTATAAATACGAATAATAATATATCTAGAGTAGAAAAAATAGAAAACAACAATAAAAATGTTGTAAATACTACATTTAAAGAAAAATTAGAAAATATTCAGCAAGAACAAATAAGAGAAGAATTAAAAATTCTATTTAACAAAATTGAAACTCAAACTACAAAACTTCAAGATAGACTGTTTATTGAAGATTTAGTTGAATACAAAAAACTTGTAAAAGAATTTTTAAATGTTTCCGTCAACAATTCTCATGTATTCTACAAAGAAAATTCTTTGGATAGAAGAGGCCGTCACAGGGTATATTCTATAGTGAAACAAGTAGATAGTGAATTAGACGGACTAACTAAAGATTTTTTGGATATTGAAGGAAACAGACTAAAAATCTTAAAAAGACTAGACAGTATAAAAGGTTTACTTCTAGATATTTTTACCTAAAATATTGACGAAGCTTTATTGTATGCTATGATTAAATTAAATTCTAATTGAGATTGGGGGGAAAAATAATGGACACAAGTTTAAAGGGTTTGCTATTAGCAGGAATAGGTAGTATGGCTCTTACTTATGAAAAGGCTAACGAAATGGTTGATACTCTAGTTAAAAAAGGAGAACTAACTGTAAATCAAGGAAAAGAATTAAATGAAGAATTAAAAAGAGTAGTAGAATCTCAAAAAACCGGTCAAAAATCTCAAAATGTAGATGCTGAAACACTAAAAAGTGTTTTACAAGAATTGAATTTACCTACAAAAGCTGATATTGACGAATTAAAGACTAGAATAGATAATTTAGAAAAAAATAATTAGCATAGGAGGAAAATACCTTGATATACAATATATCAAGGTATTTTTTAAACAATATGGATACGAATTATACTAAAAAAAGGTTTAAGGAAATAGCTTCTGTGTCCATAAAACATGGACTTAAAAAAGGCATAAGTGACCCAAGAGAATTTCGTCTTACTCTAGAGGAATTGGGACCTACTTTTGTCAAAATTGGACAAATACTATCTACAAGACCAGATATCTTTCCCAATGAATATATTTTAGAGCTTCAAAAATTGCAAGATGATGTAAAGCCTGAAGAATACAGTACTGTAAAAAATGTTGTTGAAAGCGAATTGGGAAATACATTGGAAGAAATTTTTCTATACTTTGAAGAAAAACCTATAGCCTCTGCTTCATTAGCCCAAGTTCATTTGGCTATACTGAAAACTGGAGAAAAAGTTGTAGTCAAAGTTCAAAGACCATTTGTGAAGGAAAAGATGACAGCAGATATAGCTATACTTAAGAAACTAGCTCCAGTCATCAATTTTACTCCTACTGGAAGTGCTATGGATGCCAGAGAAGTAGTAGAAGAACTTTCAAATGCCACTGAAAAGGAATTAGATTTTGAAAATGAAATGAAGAATATTGAAAAATTTTGTGAAAACAATGAAGATGTCAATTTCATATTGTGCCCAAAAGTATATGGAAAATATTGTACTGACAAAATAATCGTAATGGACTACATAGATGGAATAAAAATTGACAATATGAGTATTTTGCAAGAAGAAGGCTATGATTTAAAAGACATAGCTACCAAACTTACTTATAATTATTTTAAACAGATATTTGAAGATGGTTTTTTTCATGCAGATCCTCATCCTGGAAATATCCTCATTCATGAAAATAAAATTGCTTATATTGACTTTGGACTTATGGGGCAATTAGATAACAATATGAAAAAAAAGTTCAATGAACTACTAGAAGCAGTCGTCGATAGAGATGTAAATCAAATGACTAGAGCAATTTTAAAAATTGGGCAAAAAAGAGGCCCCGTAGACGACAAACAATTGTATAGAGATATTGAAATAATGTACGATCAATATATTGAAGAATCTATGTATGATTTTGATATACCTCAAATAATGGAAGAAGTATTTAAAGTATGCAAAACCAACAATATATATATGCCCAAAGATATTACATTGTTGTTAAAAGGTCTTTTAACTATTCAAGGAGTCATAGTTAAATTAGATACAGAAATAAATATCATGGATGTAGCTCTTCCCTATATGAAAAACCGTCTTGCCAATGAAACACTTAAAAACTTAAATGTAATGGATGCATTGGAAAAACTCTATCTATCAATTAGAGCAAATATGAAAATATCTACCAAATTGCTAGATTTAATCAATCAGGCTTTAAATGGAAAATTGAAAGTTCAATTAGAGTTTAAAGAAATAGAAGATAGCATAGGTGAGTTAAATAAAATGGTCAATAGATTGGTCTTTGGCATGATTGTAGCAGGGCTTGTTGTCAGTTCTTCTATAGTTCTAAATGCCAATATAGGGCCTAAAGTTTATGGTATATCCATTATAGGTATAACTGGATATTTAGGAGCTGCCGTAGCAGGTTTTTGGCTACTCATATCTATACTGCGATCAGGAAAATTGTAAATAAAAGTCCCTAGTTTTAAAAACTAGGGACTTTTATTTTCACCATTATTCTACTTTGAAACTTAAACCTCCATTTTCCACATCTACTACTACATTGTCTTTATCTTTGACTCTCCCACTTATGAGTAGTTTTCCAAGTTGAGTTTCTATTTCTCTTTGAAGAAATCTCTTTACTGGTCTTGCTCCATATTGAATCGAATAAGCTCTATCTAAAACAAATTCCTTTGCTTTATCTGTAAGCAAAATAGATATTTCTCTATCTTCAAGTTTAGAACCAATATCTCTAACTTGCAAATCTATAATATGGAATATTTCTCTTCTTCTAAGTGGTTTAAACAAGACTATTTCATCTATACGATTCAAAAATTCCGGCTTGAAAGTTCTTCTCATATCTTCCATGACTCTTTCTCTTGCAGCTTCACTTATGGTTCCATCTTCTTTTATGTCCTCTAATAGATAGGATGAACCTAGATTCGATGTCATGATGATGACTGTATTTTTAAAATCCACAGTTCTCCCTTGATTGTCTGTAAGCCTTCCATCATCTAATACTTGAAGCAAAACATTGAATACATCTGGATGGGCTTTTTCTATTTCATCAAACAATATGACAGAATAGGGTTTCCTTCTTACAGCTTCTGTAAGCTGTCCTCCTTCATCATATCCTACGTATCCTGGAGGTGCTCCAATGAGTCTTGATACTGAAAATTTCTCCATATACTCAGACATATCTATTCGTATCATATTTCTTTCATCATCAAATAGGGCCTCTGTCAAAGTCTTCGCCAATTCAGTTTTCCCAACTCCTGTAGGCCCTAAAAATATAAAGGAACCAACAGGTCTATTTAAGGATTTAAGTCCTGCTCTTGCTCTTATGACTGCATCGGACACACTTTGTACTGCTTCATCTTGACCTATAACTCTCTTGTGAAGTATTTCATCTAAATGAAGGAGTTTTTCTCTTTCACTTTCTACAAGTTTAGTCACTGGAATACCTGTCCATTTAGATACTACTTCGGCTATCTCTTCTTCTGTGACTTCTTCTTTAAGCATTCTATCTTGACTTTCATTTAGGGCCTTGGCTTCTTCCAACTTTTTCATGAGTTCTGGAAGTTTGCCATATTTAAGCTGAGACAATTTTTCCAAATCATACTTTCTTTCTGCTTCTTCTATTTCATGTTTAGTAAAATCTATTTGTTCTTTTATCTCTTTTACTTTTCTTATATTCTTCTTTTCATCTTCCCATTTAGCCTTTTTTGATTCATAGCTTTCTTTTAGTCCCGACAATTCACCTTCCAATCTTTCAAGTCTCTTTGCTGATGCTTCGTCAGTTTCTTTCTTTAGGGCTTCCCTCTCAATTTCAAGTTGCATGATTTTTCGCCTTATTTCATCTAGTTCTACAGGCATACTATCTATTTCTGTCCTCATCATGGCAGAAGCTTCATCCATTAAATCTATAGCCTTGTCTGGCAAAAATCTATCACTTATATATCTATCTGAAAGAGTAGCACAAGCTATAACAGCACTATCTGAAATACGAATACCATGATGGATTTCATATTTTTCCTTTAATCCTCTAAGTATAGCAATAGTATCTTCTACATCTGGTTCACTGACCAATACCTTTTGAAATCTTCTCTCTAGTGCCTGATCTTTTTCAATATACTGCCTATACTCGTCTAATGTAGTAGCTCCTATACAGTGGAGTTCTCCTCGGGCAAGCATTGGTTTTAATAGATTTGAAGCATCCATAGCTCCTTCTGCCTTTCCTGCTCCCACTATATTGTGAATTTCATCTATAAACATGATTATTTGCCCATCTGATTTCTCAATTTCTTTTAATACCGCTTTAAGCCTTTCTTCAAATTCACCTCTAAACTTTGCTCCTGCTATCAATGCTCCCATATCTAGTGAAAATATTGTCTTGTCCTTTAGACCTTCTGGCACATCTCCGTTGACTATTCTTTGAGCAAGGCCTTCTACTATAGCTGTTTTACCTACTCCTGGTTCTCCTATGAGAACTGGATTGTTTTTTGTTCTCCTAGAAAGAATTCTTATGACATTTCTTATTTCTTCATCTCTTCCTATAACAGGATCAAGCCTTCCACTTCTTGCCTCGTCGACTAAATCCCTTCCATATTTTTTTAGCACATTGTAGGTTCCTTCTGGATTGTCAGAATTTATATTTTGATTTCCTCTCACCTTTCTCAAAGCATCCATAAATCGTTCTAGATTTATATTATATTTCTTTAATATTTTTTCAGAAGCTATTCCCCTCTCTTTTAGCAATGAAATAAATAGATGTTCAACTCCTATATATTCATCATTCATCTTTTTAGCTTCATCTTCAGCTTTTAATAATATCTTTGCATATACCCTGCTATTATATAGGGAGCCTCCCCCCAATTGTTTGGGAAGTCTTTCTACTTCTCTTTGCACATCATCTTTAACTAATTCGCTCTTTTCTCCCATTAAATTTACAAGTCTTGGGATAAGACCCTCATTATCTTCCATAAGGGCTAAAAACAAATGCAAGTCATCTACTTGTGGACTTTCATATTTTATAGCCAATTCTTGAGATCTCTCTATTGTTTCTTGACTTTTTTGAGTAAATTTTTCAATATTCATATTTTTCCCCCCTATTCTCTAGGATTGTAATTTGAAATATCCTTTAGTTTTTCATAAAGCTTCTTCTCTTCCCTACTCAAATGAGGAGGATTGACTATGACTACTTCAATATATAAATCCCCTTCATTTCCTTTCATATCTTTATACCCTTTTCTAGGTACTCTTATCTTTTGACCACCTTCTATACCTTTAGGTACTTTTACTTTTATTTTCCCTGAAAGAGTCTCAACTACTATTTCTGTTCCAAACACTGCTTCCCGAGGAAGTAGTTTTGCTTTTGCAATTAAATTTATCCCATCTAATTCATATTTGGAATTTTCTAGTATATTTACCTTTAGATATAAATCTCCCATGGTTCCTATGCTACTTCCCTTGATTTTTATCTTTTTCCCAGGAAGCATTCCCTTTGGAATTTTTACAGATACTCTCTTTATTTCATTGCCCGTTCTAATTGACACTTCTTTTGTAGTTCCATTGTAGGCTTCATCTAATGTAATATTTATCTCACTTTCAAGCTTTCTAGCCCGCTCCTCATGGCTTTCTCTTCTTCCCTTGCCAAATAAATCCCCTATATTAAAGCCATTACCTTTAAAGGATTGATTTTGAAAATCTCCTCCGCCAAAAAACATATTAAAAAAGTCACTAAATCCTCCAAAATCTCCACCTGTAGTATAAGTGTAAGTAAATCCTTTCCCAAAATCGTCAAAACCAAATTGAGAAGGATCAAAATTTTGTCCATTGCTGAAATTGTACCCACTTCCAAAAGCATCATATTTCTTTCTCTTTTGCTCATCTCCAAGAACTTCATAAGCTTCATTTATGTCCTTAAATTTTTCCTGTGCCTTTTCATCTCCATTATTTAAATCTGGATGATATTTCTTTGCAAGTTTTCTATATGCACTTTTTATCTCATCCTGTGTTGCACTTTTATCAACACCTAATATTTTATAATAATCTCTATACTCCATTTTTTAGCCTCCTTTATATTGGAGTCATACATTATATTGACGTTAACATTAACTTTACGTTAATTTATTCTATATCTTTAACTTTGACTTTCTTTGACCTTCAACAATATTATAAATTCTTTTGGAACAAAAATCAATATCTATATAAAAAAATAGGAAAAGTATTTAAATACCTTTCCTATTTATTTTATTCTTATTTTATATATTTATCTATTATATTTATAATCTCATCTATTTTTTCGTCTCCTTGAGTTTCTCCCTCAAGTATGGCAGTTCTCACACAATGCTTAAGATGTTGATCTAGTATATTTAAATTAGCCTTTTGAAGTATACCTATGACAGATAGTATTTGTGTGGAAATGTCTACACAGTATCTATCATCTTCTAT
The DNA here is from genome assembly GCF_900130025.1 of Sporanaerobacter acetigenes DSM 13106. Classification (NCBI taxonomy): domain Bacteria; kingdom Bacillati; phylum Bacillota; class Tissierellia; order Tissierellales; family Sporanaerobacteraceae; genus Sporanaerobacter; species Sporanaerobacter acetigenes. Next base: position 245,824 of record NZ_FQXR01000004.1, read on the forward strand.
CATTTTGATTATGCCATCTATCTGTCCTCTAGCAGTTTTTAGAAGTACCACGGCCTTTTTCTTTTCTTCATTCATCACAGAAAATCACCACTTTTAGTTTATTTTTACTACTTTGTAGCCTTCTTCTTCTATTGTCTCTCTCAGTTTGTCATCAATCAAATTTTCACCTTCAACTACAGCTTTTTTCTCTTCTAGGCTTACTTCTACTTTTAAAACTTCATTTAATCCTTTCAATGCATTTTCTACTGCCATTGTACAGTGATGACATGACATTCCTTCAATCATTATAGTTTTTTTCATAATATCCTTCCTTTCATTTTATTATTTAAAATTTTTGAGTCTCAAAGAGTTGCTAACTACAGATACAGAACTAAAGGCCATAGCCCCACCTGCTATCATAGGATTTAAAAATCCTAGAGCTGCAAAAGGAATACCTATGGAATTGTAAAAGAAAGCCCAAAACAAATTTTGCTTTATAGTTCTCATAGTCCTTTTACTCAATTTCATAGCTGTAACTATATCCATTAAATCACCCTTCATGAGAGTTATATCAGCTGCCTCTATGGCCACATCAGTTCCTGTTCCTATAGCAAACCCTATATCAGCTGCTACAAGAGCTGGAGCATCATTTATACCATCTCCAACCATTCCAACTTTCTTTCCTGTACTTCTTATACTTTCTACTACCTCTGCTTTGTTTTCAGGGAGAACTTCTGCAAATACATTTTCAATTCCAACTTCATTTGCTATAGCTTTTGCAGTTCTTTCATTGTCTCCAGTAATCATATATATATATAGTCCCATATCCTTTAACTCACTAATTGCCTTTTTTGAACTATCCTTTACCTTATCCGCCACAGCTATGATTCCCTCTATTTTCCCATCTACAGCTAATAGCATTGCAGTTTTACCTTCATCTTCTAGTCTTAGAAGTTCATTTTCTTGAGTAGCTACACTTATAGAGCTTTCCTCCATAAGCTTTTTGTTTCCTACATATACATGTTTTCCTTCTATGATTGCATGAATTCCCTTTCCTGGTATGGCAAGAAAATTCTCTGCTTCTTTTAATACTAATTTTTCTTCTTTAGCTCTATTAACTATTGCTTGACCTAAAGGGTGTTCAGAATTTTTCTCAGAAATAGCTGCTAATTTAAGAATATCTTCCTCATTTTCACCAAAGGAAATTATATCTGTAACCTCTGGTTCTCCCTTAGTCAAGGTACCAGTCTTATCGAAAACTATTGTATCTAGTTCTTGAGTTCTTTCTAGATATTCTCCACCTTTTATGAGAATTCCCTTTTCTGCTCCTTTGCCCGTTCCCACCATGATAGCTGTAGGTGTAGCTAATCCCAATGCACATGGACACGCTATAACTAATACCGCCACTGCACTTATGAGAGCATGACTGAAATCGCCTTTGACAAAATACCATATAAGAAATGTTCCCAATGCTACAAGGAGTACCGTTGGTACAAATATACCTGAAATCTTGTCTGCAAGTCTTTGAACTGGAGCTTTAGAGCCTTGGGCATCTTCTACCAGCTTTATTATTTGAGCAAGAGCTGTATCGCTTCCTACCTTTTTAGCTTCAAATTTAAAAGTACCATATTTATTTATAGTAGCACCTACAACTTCATCTCCTACACTTTTATCCACTGGAATACTTTCTCCTGTAAGCATGGACTCATCTATAGAAGAACTTCCTTCAACTATTGTTCCATCTACAGGAATTCTTTCACCAGGTCTTACTACAACAATATCTCCAACTTTTACATCTTCCATAGGAATATCTACTTCTACTCCATCCTTTAGTACTCTTGCTACTTTGGGCTGCAATTTCATCAATTTCTTTATGGCTTCAGAAGTTTTCCCTTTAGCCACTGCCTCAAAAGTTTTCCCTAGAAGTATCAATGTAATAATCATAGCTGAAGATTCGAAATAATATTCTTCTACTCCTGAAAACAAATTATATACACTATAGAAATAGGCTGCACTAGTGCCCATAGCAACAAGCACATCCATATTGGCTCCTCCACCTCTTATAGCCTTAAAAGCTCCTTTGTAAAATTTAAGTCCAGCTGTGAACTGCACTATTGTAGCTAAAACCAATTGAAAATAACCATTGGAAAGTATAGTATGAAATCCTGCCATATGAAAAAACATAGCTGAAAATAGTGGGATACTTAAAATAGCTGAAAAAATAAAAAGAGTCTTTAAAGTTTTTATCTCTTTTTCTCTTATCTCTTTCTCCTTGTCAGGATTTCTCTTTACTTCCACTTCTGCATGATATCCCGCTTTTTCTACAGCTTTTATGAGTTCTTCTGCTCTTAAGTCATTAGATGCAGTAAAAACTGTTGCCTTGTTTGTAGTCAAATTTACATTAGCATTTATGACGCCTTCTACTTTGTTCAAAGCCTTTTCTACCCTTTGAGAACAAGCAGCACAGCTCATTCCATCTACAAGAAGAACCATCTTTTCAAATCTAATTTCATATCCTGTTTTTTCTATAATATTTACAATCTCTATTGGATTTATCTTGTCCTCATCATATTCAATTGTAGCTTTTTCTCCAAGTAAATTAACCACCGCTGAATTTATCCCTTCAGTTTTGAGAAGAGCCCTTTCTATTCTCTGGGCACAGGCTGCACAGCTCATTCCTGAAATATTTAAATTGATTTTCATCATTTCACCTCCAATATACCCCACCCCCCCGCTGGCGGGTTATATTTATAATAACACTTCTTCTTATTTTTGTAAAGATAACTTTAAATTCATCTAGTTGTTGGGATATAATGAAAATAGATAAATTTGTTCAAAAGGGGGATTTTATCTATGAAATTTGCTATAAAAAATGCTATTCTTACATGGTTGCCCGTATTCTTTGCTATATTGACAATAGTACTAATAATATTTGTTATAAAAAAATTTTATAATAAATAAAAAATTGTCTATCATTTAGATAGACAATTTTTCGTAAGGGGGTTTATTCTTATTTTAAGAAAGTTGAATAATCAGCTTCTTTTATATTCCACTTTTCATTTTCATATTTCCAAATTGTGTTTATTCTTGATATAGTGTCGGCATGACATGAACCGGATATTTTTTGATATCCTTTTAATTCATACACTCCATCTCCATCCATATCTACAGCATCAACCTTAGAAAAAGGATCTGTCCATGGTTCAACTTTTTCTAGAAGTTTTCCATCTTTATCATATATTTTTCCTTCTACATACATATCTTTAAAAGCACTTACATCTAAAATTATTTCCTCGTTGTTTTTAAGATCTTTAAGTTCTGCTTTAAATCCATCAACAAATTCCCCAGTGAAATTCAAACCTTGATTATCTTCTTCTTTAAATATTTCTTTAACCTTATTGTCTTTTATAGTTGCTATTCTAGTATTTACTATTCCACCACTACCTCCTGTTGATGTAGTCACCATTATATCTGAAACCTTATCTCCTGTGAAATCTCCTAAAAACAATTCACCTTCATATCCACCAAAATCTTTAAATTTTATATCCTTTACTTGATTTTTCTTTCCATCTATTACTTTAACCATTATATTTTTATTGTATATATCTTCTTTTTTATCTTTTTCTCCTATTAAAAATACAGTATCTTCTATTTTATCTCCATTTACATCCGCCTGTTTTTGTTCTATAACATATTGTCCTTTAGAAAGAACTAACCCCTTTCCTTGAGCCGCTTTCTTTGGTGCCGCATAGACAATGCTCAAAGAAGAAACAGCCAATATACCTGTTAAAAATAATGTTGTAATTTTTTTATTCATATTCACCACTCCTTAAATATTTTTTCTCTGTCCTTTTGAATCTATAATATCACCACATTAACAATACTTGGTTACAAAGCAGTTACAAACCAATTACAAACTAGTATCTATTAGTTTTATTCTAAATGTGAAAAAGATTTTCATTAAAGCTATTGCTTTTTGTTTGATAATATAATATCATGATATTGATAATGATTATCAATATCATGTGGGAGGCGAACAATATGCCAAGTTTAAACGAAATGCCTTTAGGCTCAAAAATAAAGGTTAAAGAACTATCAAAAGAAGCTTCTGTAAGGAAAAGATTATTAGAAATGGGCGTAGTTCCTGGAATTGAAGTTGAAGTTGTAGGAAAAGCCCCACTAGGAGATCCTATTGAGATAATAGTTAGGGGATATAAACTTACTTTAAGAAAAGATGAAGCGGCAAATATATTTGTGGAATAGGAGGTGTGAAAAATGACTAATATGCCTTTGAGCTTTTTCACTGAAGGTGAAAGCGGCATTATAGTTGGTATTGACGGAGGAGAAAAAGCCTCTAAAAGACTTTATGAAATGGGATTTAACAAGGGAGCGGAAATAAAAGTAGTTAAAAATGATTCTGGACCAATTATAGTATCTCTTTCAGGATGTAAAGTTGCTCTTGGAAGAGGCATTGCACAAAAGATAATGATAAGCCAGTAGTATTTCTATTGGTATTATTATTTTGTTTCTAATTGATAATGATTTTCTATTGATAAGGGGGCGTTTTTTTGAATACTATTGCATTAGTTGGAAACCCCAACTGCGGAAAAACAACTATTTTTAATGCTCTTACCGGTGCTAACCAACATGTTGGCAACTGGCCTGGAGTCACTGTAGAAAAAAAAGAGGGTAGTCTTAAGTATAATGGCAAGGAATACAATATCGTAGACCTTCCTGGTACTTATAGCTTAGGTGCTTATTCTGAAGACGAAATTGTAGCAAGGGATTTTATAATAAAAGAAAAACCTGATGTAGTCATAAATGTAGTTGACGCTACCAATATTGAAAGGAATTTATACTTAACTATTCAACTTCTTGAAATAGGCGCAAAAGTAGTCATTGCATTGAATATGATGGATGAAGCAAAAGAAAAAAATATAATTGTTGATATTAAAAAACTTTCTAAAGAACTTGGTATACCTGTAGTACCAACTATAGCGGCAAAAAAGAAAGGTATTGATGAACTAATTGAAAAATCCATAGAAACTATGAAAACAGATATAATTTTACAAAATACTATTAGCTATGGAGAAGAAATTGATATACAAATCGAAAAAATAAAAGAAGTAATAGGTAATTCTTCGAAATTTGGATATCCTTCTAAATGGCTTGCCATTAAGCTATTAGAAGGAGATGAATTTGTAAACAATTTAATTTTAAAAAACAATGAATCCAATATATTAGATATGGTTCAAGAAAGTATAGATTCTATTTCTGCTACTTCTATGGAACCAGAAATTCTTATAGTAGACAAAAGATATGAATTTATAGGAAATATAATCAAAGACTCTGTTAAAAAACCTAAATTGTTAGCAGAAACAAAATCAGATAAAATTGATAAGGTCCTCACTCATAAATGGTTTGGACTTCCTATATTTGCCCTAATAATGTTTGGTGTCTATAAACTTACTTTTTTGATTGGAGAGGATATACTGCAAGAATGGGTAGGTGCCGGAATTGAGGCTTTAGGAGGAGCCATTGAAACCGCTCTTATAAATGCAAATGCGCCTGAAATGCTCATAGCTTTCATATCAGATGGACTAATAGGTGGTATTGGGGCAGTGCTAGAATTTGTTCCTCTAATTATGGTAATGTATATTTTCATTGGAATACTAGAAGATAGTGGATATATGGCAAGGGCTGCTTATGTTATGGATAGAATCATGAGAGCCTTAGGACTACATGGAAAAACTTTTATTTCAATGTTAGTTGGTGCTGGATGTAATGTCCCAGGAATCATGGCTACAAGAACTCTTGATAGCAAAAAAGATAGGATGATTGCAATACTTATAAATCCCTTTATATCTTGTGGAGCTAGACTTCCAATATATTTAGTATTTATATCTGCTTTCTTCCCTAAACACAAGGCACTTGTATTGTTCTCAATATACGTCATAGGTTTCTTGATTGCCATACTTATGGGTAAAATTTTCAGTAAAACACTATTTAAAGGTGAATCTTCTTACTTTGTAATGGAGCTTCCTCCTTATAGAGTTCCAACAGTAAAAGGCGTACTTATACACATGTGGGATAAAGTAGGTTCTTTCTTGAAGAGGGCTGGAACAATAATATTTGCCGTTGTAACTGCCCTTTGGGTGTTGTCTGTATTACCTTTCGGTGTAGAACCTTATAGTGATGCAAGTATACTAGGCAAAATAGGCAATTTTATAGCACCTATATTTAAACCTGCTGGATTTGGAACTTGGCAAGCTTCCGTAGGATTGTTTGCAGGTATAGTTGCAAAAGAAGCTGTAGTAGCTACATTGGGTATGGTATATGCTGGTGTGGAAGAAGGGGCAAAACTCATAACTGCTGTACAAGGAGCTTTTACGCCATTGAGTGCTTTCTCCTTCATGATTATGACTCTTCTATATACACCATGTGCTGCAGTCATTGGTACAATAAGAAAAGAAACCAATTCAAGAAAGTGGGCCCTCTTCGCAGCAGTTTATACTTTTCTAGTAGGATGGATAGCAGCAGTTTTAATTTATCAAATTGGAAGATTGTTTGGATTTAGTTAAAAATTTTATTGATTTTAAAAGCATCCTTTTAAAAGGATGCTTTTGTTTTTTCAAGTTTTTCAACAAAACTATTGATTTTTAATTGATTATGTAATATGATTATATTGATAATGATTATCAGTTTCATATTTGTAATTATATTTCATTTAACCCAATGAATTTAAATATTTCTAATATGTTTTTCAATGTAGGGGAGGAATAGACATGGAAAATGCATCTTTAACTCAATTAAATCCTGGTGACAGTTGTACAATCAAAAAGATATATGCAGGAAATTATGCTACTAAACGTCTATATGAAATGGGTTTAAACACAGGAGCTGAACTCAAAGTCATAAAAAATGATACTGGACCTGTAATAGTTTCCTTATTTGGAAATAAAATTGCTGTAGGTCGTGGGTTGGCAGAAAAAATAATGATTGCTATTTGATTTAGGAGGGATATCTTGGACACATTAGCTTTGGTAGGTAATCCAAATAGCGGTAAAACCACGGTCTTCAATGCTCTCACAGGATCAAACCAGCATGTAGGCAACTGGCCCGGTGTTACTGTAGAAAAAAAAGAAGGAAAAATTAAATTTAATGAAAAAACATACAATGTAGTAGATTTACCTGGAACTTATAGCCTTGGAGCTTTTTCAGAAGATGAAATAGTTGCAAGAGATTTTGTTCTTAAAGGCAATCCAGATGTAGTCATAAATGTAGTAGATGCAACAAATATCGAAAGAAATCTATATTTAACTACTCAACTATTAGAAATGAATGCTAAAGTAGTTGTTGCGCTAAACATGATAGATGAAGCAGAGAAAAGAAATATCAATTTCGATATTGAGGCTCTTTCAAAAGAACTAGGTGCCCCTATTATTCCAACTATTGCTTCCAAAAGAAAAGGTATTGATGAATTAATTAAAAAGTCCATTGAATTAATTGATAAAGATATAGAACCTAAAGCTAAAATAAGCTATGGAGAAGATATCGACAGAGAAATAAAAAATTTAGAAAAACTTTTAAATGATAAGAATTTTGAATATCCTTCCAGATGGATTGCTATAAAACTTCTAGAAGGAGATAAATATTTATATGAGCTATTAAGTAATGATAAGTCCTTAAATTCCTCTGATGAATTTAAGGATACTATTGGTAAAATAAAGGACAATATAGATGATTATGAATTGAAAATTGTAGATAAAAGATATGAATTTGTAAACAATGTAGTGAGAAAAGCTGTAAAAAGACCCGAAGAAGCTGTAGAAACTAAGACAGATAAAATAGATAAAATCGTTACAAACAAATGGCTGGGCCTCCCTATTTTCGCATTAATCATGCTACTAGTATTTCAGTTGACTTTTGCTATAGGACAAGATTTGCTTGGAGGACTTATGTCTGATGCCGTTGGTGCTCTAGGTGAAGTCATAAAAAATTCCCTTGTTAAAGCCAATTCTCCAGAATGGCTCATTTCTTTTGTTTCCGAGGGAGTCATAGGTGGAGTTGGAGCAGTTTTGGAATTCATTCCATTGATAGTGGTTTTATATATGCTCATGGGAGTATTGGAAGACAGCGGATATATGGCTAGAGCTGCTTATGTGATGGACAATATCATGAGGGCACTTGGTCTTCAAGGCAAAACTTTTATTTCCATGATAGTAGGTTTTGGTTGCAATGTGCCTGGAATCATGGCTACAAGAACTTTAGACAATAAAAAAGACAGAATGATTGCCATTCTTATAAATTCCTTTATGTCTTGTGGTGCTAGAATTCCCGTTTATTTAATATTTATCGCTGCCTTTTTCCCAAACAAAGGTGGATTAGTTTTGTTTTCACTTTATTTTTTGGGAATACTTGTAGCATTACTTATGGGTAAAATTTTCAGCAAAACTTTATTTAAAGGTGAAGCATCTTACTTTATCATGGAACTTCCCCCTTATAGATTACCTTCTTTTAGAAATGTATTAAGAAATATGTGGGACAATGTATCAGGATTTCTAAAAAGAGCTGGAACTACTATATTTGCCGTAGTAACAATACTTTGGATTCTAGCAGTTCTACCTCTTGGAGTTGAGCCTTATAGTAAAAATAGTATACTAGGACAAATAGGTCTTTTTATTGCACCAATATTTAGACCTGCTGGGTTTGGAACTTGGCAAGCAGCTGTAGGATTGTTTGCAGGACTAGCAGCTAAAGAAGCTGTCATAGCTACTCTTGGTATGGTGTATACCGGCGTAGGAGAAGGTACAGCCCTTGTATCAGCAATACAAAATGCTTTTACTCCTCTATCCGCAGTGTCTTTTATGGTCATGACTTTACTTTACACACCTTGTGCAGCTACTATAGCTACTATAAAAAAAGAGACCAATTCAAGAAAATGGGCCCTATTTGTTGCCCTATATACCTTTCTAGTAGGATGGACAGGAGCAGTTCTTGTTTATCAAATAGGTACACTATTGGGATTTAGCTAATAAAGGAGCTGATATTATGTTGCTTGAAACACTAAGAGAAATAAAAAATCAACCTATATTTTCAAAAAAATCCTTAGCTGATAAATTAAACATCAGTGAAGACATGGTAGGAAACGCTTTAGAACAATTAAAAAGAATGGGCTATATTGAAGAAGAAAAGCCAAATGCTCATTGCAGTGGAAATTGTAAGTTTTGTAGTTTCAACTGTAGCAGTTCTTCACTCAATACTATGACTATAACACCAAAAGGAGAAAAACTGCTTTCCTCCAATTGATTTTATTGTAGAGAATAGCTAAACAGCTATTCTCTTTCCGTTTTTGAAATTGTTTGAAAAATATTTAAAATTTTCTGAAAAAGGTCTTTACATTTGCTTTAGTATGGTATATAATTAAAGCAAATAGAACTAGTGGATTTATCCCAACCATTGTTTGTTCATTCAAGTTCACAATTTATTTCTGTCGTTGGTAGTAGTTCGATTTTTAAGCATTATGTCCATTTTCAAATGGTTTTAACCTAAAAATAAATTGCAAAAGGGAGAGTTGATAAGAAGTTTGGAAAGTATAGCTTTTGGTTTTTTAAATGGTTGGGATAATTTCTATAGGTTCTATTCTAAATAACAGGTGGCTTCAATAAGACAATATTGAGGTCACCTGTTTTATATATCAATTGTATTGAAATTTTTCACAATTAGAAATATAATGAATGTAATATTATAATTATAAAAGGAGAATTCACAATGACCAATATTGATTGGAAAGACAAAAAGAATTTGTCCATGCTGGCTGACTTTTATGAATTCACTATGGCAAACGGTTACCTTGAATGTGGAATGAAAGACAGAATAGCCTATTTTGACATGTTTTTCAGAGACATCCCAGATGATGGCGGTTTTGCAATAATGGCTGGAGTAGAGCAACTAATTGAATACTTAAAAAATTTAAGATTTGATGAAGATGATATTGAGTATTTTAAGAGCAAGGGCATATTTAGTGAAGATTTTCTAGAGTATTTGAAAAATTTCAAATTTGAATGTGATGTGTGGGCTATTCCTGAAGGAACTCCTATTTTCCCTCAAGAACCTATAGTTACAGTAAGAGGCCCCATCATTCAGGCGCAGATAATAGAAACTATGGTGCTATTGACTATTAATCACCAAAGTCTTATTGCAACAAAGGCTAATAGAATAGTTAGAGCTGCCAATGGAAGAGCTGTAATGGAATTTGGTTCTCGTAGAGCGCAAGGATATGAAGGTGCTATTTTAGGAGCTAGAGCAGCTTATATAGGAGGTTGCGTAGGCACAGCTTGTACTATTGTAGATAGAGATTTTGATGTTCCAGCACTGGGAACTATGGCGCACAGTTGGATTCAAGTATTTCCTTCTGAACTAGATGCTTTTAAAGCTTATGCAAGACTTTATCCCGATAATTGTGTATTGTTAGTAGACACATACAATGTATTAAAATCAGGAATTCCAAATGCAATAAAGACATTCAATGAAGAGCTTATCCCAAAAGGATTTAGACCAAAGGGAGTTCGTATAGATAGTGGAGATATAGCTTATCTGTCAAAGAAAGCTAGAAAAATGTTAGATGAAGCAGGTTTTGAAGATTGTTCCATTGTAGCCAGCAATGCTCTTGATGAATATGTCATAAGGGATTTATTAAACCAAGGAGCAAAAATAGACTCCTTTGGAGTAGGTGAAAGGCTCATCACAGCTAAATCTGAACCAGTATTTGGCGGAGTATATAAATTAGCTGCTATTGAAGAAAACGGGCAAATTGTACCTAAGATTAAGGTAAGTGAAAATGTAGAAAAAATAACTGTACCAGGATTCAAACAAGTGCAAAGATTGTATGACAAAAAAACTGGCAAAGCCATTGCTGATGTAGTGACTTTACATGATGAGGAAATTGACAATTCAAAACCCTATGAAATATTCCATCCTCTATATACATGGAAGCGAAAAACAGTTACAAATTTTTATTCAAGAAAACTATTAGTTCAGATTTTTGACAAAGGAGAACCTGTATATACAAATCCAAATATAAACGAAGTAAAAAGTTATTGTAGTGAACAAATAGATAGTTTATGGGAAGAAGTCACTCGTTTAGAAAGTCCTCACAATTATTTTGTAGATTTGTCCAAACCTTTATGGACAATCAAACATAATTTGTTAGAAGAACACAAATAAAGCACCGCCTTGCGGTGCTTTTCATATTTTCTTATAATTTTCTTTAAATTCCTTTACTATATCTTTACTGACTTCTACTTCTCCATATCTTACATCTATATAGGTATTTCTCAAATTTTCAAGGGATTCATGAGCATAATAGGTTTCAGCTTTTTTATTTATTTCCTTAGTAGTATCATGACTTTCTACAGCAATATCATCTTTTAAGCATTTATTCAAAAATTTTCCATAATAATATCTTATAGCTTCTTTCTCATTTTTAGGTCTAAATATACTTTTTTTCTTTTTGCTTTTCTTCTTTTCTCCAATATACTCTCTTTCCTCTGTATATTCTTCCTCTATGATATTTTTAGACATATTTCTCTTAAATACTCTCCATATTATATACAGTATCAAAGCTATAAACAATATTTTAAATATCCAGTCTATTATTGCTAAGAATACAGGAGAAATTTCACCTTGATTTGTTTTCATAAATTCTTCTAAAGTTTCCTCAGGAGGTTTTTGTTCCCGCATTTCAAATTTGCCATTCCTTAAAAGCTTTTGAAATATCCTTGTCAAAAACATAGCCATATATCCTGCAGCAATAAAAACCCAATAAAACAATTTAAATATCATATCTACTAAAAAGTCATATGTAATTTTCAAGCCATGTAATATTCCATTTAAAACTTTCTCTGTGCTCAATATGAAGGAAAACACTATTATAAAAACTGAATATTTCATGTTTTGTCTATTTATTTTTTCCATATCCTTATTATGCTCCAAATGTCTCAAACTTCTAATCAATACGACTCCAGTCATAAAGTATATAACCATGAAAAAACCTGATACTCTATTTATAAAAGAATAAGTCATTGTCACCAGAGATAATGCAATTATGGCAGTAAAAACCCCAATTCCCCTTTTGAAATTTAATTTTATAGAAGAAGATGAGGATAAATCTTTATATTCATACAGATAAAAACCCATAGCAATAGATGTAAGTATTGTGAATATTATAGAACCTTCATTCTTGTAAAATAGAGGAATGGGCAACATAATAAAAATAACTAAAAAATAAAACTTCTTCTGTTCCTTTAATTTGCATCCTATATATGTCACAAATACAGTCCATATATACATGAGCATATAATTAAAAAGAGCATTGGAATTCTCCACAAGAGTGCTATAAGGCAAAAAATATGTAATTATAGCAAATACAAAAGAAATATTCATTATGATTTCTAAAATTTTAAATCCTAACATCTATTTTCTCCTCACATACTTGATAATAGACTCACTTAAACAATCCAAATTTTCTTCCTCTAAAGAAATTATAATCAATCTATTTACTTGTCTATTGAGGCTTTCTATTGGCTCTATATATGATTTAAATACTCTTGGAGTGACAATTACATAGGTAGTATATTTTTCACTTCTATTCATAATGTTTTCAACCAGTTCTTCTAAGGGTACTGTTATACTGTAAGAAACTCTCCCCAACATTTCCAACAAATATTGCAAATGACTTGTGCCTACTCCCGGATATGTTATGTTTTCTCCATTATAAAAACCATATATTTGAGAATTAGTAGTAAATCCATAAGGTATTTTAGCTTCTTCAATTTCTTCAAGTATTCCTCTAGACAGTGATATACACTCTTCTATACCCTCTTTGTCTATAAAAGACCAGAAAGGTTTATGAGATTCTGTATTTAAAATAAACACTAAACTATTGTCTGTAGTAAAATCAAAATTTTTAACCATGAGTTTCCCATATTTAATAGACGAATTCCAATGTATATGTTTTTGAGGTTCTCTTCCAGTGTATTCTCTAATTCCTAGAGTCATCAATGGATCATCAATTATCCATCTTCTAACGGAAATATCCCCCATATAATTCCCATAAGGAACCAAAGAATCTTCTAAATAAAGAGGTTTTGGAAGAACTACCAACTCCTGCAGGTATTCCACTTCCTTGTCTTTACTTTCAAAACCTATAAAATCTCCTAAAGACAAAGAAGCGTTTCTAAACATATATACACCACGTTGTGTCGATAGCATAGTATAAGTCTTCTTTACTCTTTGATAAGGCATAAGAAAAAAGTCTACTGTATGAGCTACATATCCTGGTGTTTCTGTAGAATTGGTCTTGAACTTAAAGCAAAAACTTTCAGGAAACCTTTCATTTACCTGTAAGAATGTAACTGGAAGTCTCTTGTTGTTTTCCACTATTGTAGTTATATCAAATTCTTCATCTATTTCTACATTTTTCTTAGATATTTCTCTTTTATAATTGATTTTATCAAATCCATATTTTATAGTTAACTTATTTAATGAAAAAGTCAAAACTACCAATATAATATAAAACCAAATCATGATTAAATCTCCTCTGTAGGGACATTTATCTTTCCAAGTATATCTTTTATCACTTTTTCTCCATCTTCCATTCTACTTATTCCTTTTACAAGTATTCTATGGTTGAATACATGAGGTGCCATTTTCTTTATATCTTCTGGAATTATATAGTCCCTTCCATTTATAGCTGCATAAGATTGACAAGCTTTGTATAGTGCTATTGTTCCTCTTGGACTTACTCCAAGCTGAATTTTTGCATCATTTCTAGTAGACTCTACTATATCCATGATATAGTTTAAAACATCCTCTGTGATGGTTACTTTGCTATAATTTTCTAAAATATATTCGAGCTCTTCTTCTTGAACCACTTTAGAAAGACTATCTACAATATTAGATGAAGTATTTTTATATATAACTTGCTTTTCTTCTTCTCTAGTGGGATATCCCATACTTATTCTCATGAAAAATCTGTCCAATTGAGCTTCTGGAAGCGGAAAAGTTCCATAAGATTCTATTGGATTTTGAGTAGCCAATACCATAAAAGGAATGTTTAACTTTCTAGTTTCCCCATCCACCGTTATTTGTTTTTCTTCCATGGCCTCTAGTAAACTTGATTGAGTTCTTGGAGTAGCCCTATTTATTTCATCCGCCAATACTATGTTTGCAAACAATGGTCCTTCTCTGTATTCAAATTCATTTATCTTTTGATTGTAGAAATTTATCCCTGTAAGATCTGATGGAAGCAAATCTGGAGTAAATTGAATTCTTTTGAAAGGTAATCCCAATGTCTTTGAAAAAGATTTGACAAGCATGGTCTTTCCTACTCCAGGAATATCTTCTAGTAGTACATGACCTCCTGATATAAGAGATACTATCAAAAGTTCAATGACATCACTTTTCCCTACTATTACTTTTGAAACATTTTCTATTACTTTTTCTTTGAAATTCACAAAAACACTTGTATCCACACAACCACCCCTAAATGCAATAATATATATATAAATTCGACAAGGGAAAATTTTTTCCTTGTCGAATTTATTAAATTTTCTTAATATTTTTTCTCTTTCACTTTCTTCATTCTGAAAAAGTCTTCTCTTTCTTTTTCTTCCAATACTTCTTGTATGAATTTTATCTCTCTTGTATATTTAGGAATTTGAATTTTCTCCAGGGCATTGGCTCTTTTTTGAGTTTTTTTTATTTCCACAGCCAATTTATAAACTGAGTTTTCTATTTCTGCCAATCTATAAACTAAATATCTTATTTTTATAAAATTTAGTACTGCCATATCAAATGTTGGATTTGTTCTAAAAAATCCATACTCTGTGAAAAATGGCCTCTCTTCATATTTTATATAAGGAATTTCCACTCCCATGACACTTTTAAACAGTATTTCAAATTCCTCTTCTTTTTCTAAAGACATAGCTATTTCTTCTACAGTTTCTGATCCCATAGTTATATTCGTATATTTGAGCCTGTCATATGCTTCTTTGAATCCTTCACTTATTTCTTCTTGCACTTTATTTGCTTCATCAATTAAAGCCATCATTTCTCTTATGAGAACAGTCCTTTTTTTGTCTAAAAGATCATAGCCTTTCTTGGAAAATTCAAGGAAATTTTTAGCTTTCATTAGATTAGCTTTTGTAGGAGTCATTTTATATACAGCCATAGTATCACCTATTTCTCCAGATATTTTTCTATAAATTTTAAATCCAATCTATCTAATTCTTCTTGAGGAAGTATTTTTAGCATCTTCCATCCTAGATTCAAAGTATCTATTATATCTCTGTTTTCATTAAATCCTTGAGTTATAAATACCTCTTCAAATTGCCTTCCAAATTCTAAATATTTTTTATCGCTATCCGATAGATCATCTTCTCCTATGATTTGAGCAAGTGATCTTACTTCTTGAACCTTTGAATAAGATGAAAAAAGTTGATTTGCTACATCCGGATGATCTTCCCTCGTAAATCCTTCCCCTATTCCATCTTTCATAAGTCTTGAAAGGGAAGGCAAAACGTTTATAGGAGGATAAATGTTTTTTTGAAATAGTTCTCTTGAAAGAACTATTTGTCCCTCTGTTATATATCCTGTCAAATCTGGTATAGGATGAGTAATATCATCATTAGGCATAGTAAGAATTGGTATAAGAGTTATGGAACCTTCCTTGTTTTTCAACATCCCTGCTCTTTCATATAGACTGGCCAAATCTGAATAAAGATATCCTGGATATCCTCTTCTACTTGGAACTTCTTCTCTCAAAGATGAAATCTCTCTTAAAGCTTCTCCATAACTTGTAATATCCGTCATTATGACTAGGACGTGCATATTTTCTTCAAAAGCCAAATATTCAGCTGCAGTCAATGCACATCTAGGAGAAATAATTCTCTCCATAATAGGATCATCAGCATAGTTTATATACATAACTACCCTATCTAACACATGAGATTTCTTAAATGTCTCACTGAAGAAATGAGCTTCATCATGTTTAACCCCCATGGCAGCAAATACTATGCAGAAATTTGCCTTTCCTCCATCTTTTGATTTTATCTTTGCCTGTCTTACAATTTGTGATGCCAATTCATTGTGAGGAAGCCCGCTTCCTGAAAAAATAGGAAGCTTCTGCCCTCTTATCAATGTTATAAGACCATCTATAGACGAAATTCCTGTCTGTATATAGTCCCTTGGATATTCCCTTGCTACTGGATTTATAGGTCTTCCATTTACATTAAAAGTTTTCTTTGAATATATTTCTCCTCCACCATCAATGGGCCTTCCAACTCCATTAAAGGTTCTTCCTAAAACGTCCTTTGACAAAGGTATTTCAAAAGGCTTACCTTGAAAACTAACTTTAGTACCATGTGTAGACATTCCTACAGTAGAACCAAAAACTTGAATTATAACACTTTCATTTTCAATTTTTACAACCCTGCCTAATTTTTTGTTTCCTCTTTCATCTTTTACTTCTACTACTTCTCCATATCCAACATCATGAATATTTGAAAGTTCTATTAAAGCTCCTTTTAACTTATCTAATTGTAAATACTCTTTTCTCATATATATCTACCTCTCTATTTAGAGTATTTTTCCTCTAATATATCATAATAATTATCTATTTTATTGTTAAGAACTTTTATTCCATCTAAATCATCATTTGGAATATTATATTTCATCTTTATAACTTCTTCAAAAAGTTCATTATCTTTAACTTGAGAAACAGGGATTCCCTTTTTTATACAGGCAAAACCTCTTTCATAAAGGTGATCTATGAGTTTTAACATTTCAAATTGTTTTTTTAGCGGAACAAAGGTATCTTCCTTGTGAAAAGCATTTTGCTGTAAAAATCCAATCTTTATTACTTTGGCAATTTCAAGTACAAGTCTCTGCTCATCTGGAAGTACATCTTCCCCTACCAGTAAAACCAAATCCTTTAATTTATTTTCTTCATATAATAATTTCAACATTTTGCCACGTAAATCCACTACATCTTCTTCCAGTTCTCTTTCATAAAAATCTCTAAGAACTTCTACATATCCACTGTAGCTTGTAAGCCAATTTATAGCAGGATAGTGTCTTGAATAAGCCAGTTCTCTATCAAGGGCTAAAAATACATTGACAAATCTTTTAGTATTTTCCGTCACTGGTTCTGAAAAATCTCCTCCTGCTGGAGATACAGCTCCTATAATAGTTACAGAACCTTCTTTCCCATTCAATGCAGTCACATATCCTGCTCTTTCATAAAATTCAGCAAGTTTTGTAGGAAGATAAGCAGGATATCCTTCTTCTGCCGGCATTTCTTCAAGTCTACCTGATATTTCCCTTAATGCTTCAGCCCATCTAGATGTTGAATCTGCCATTATAGCCACATGATATCCCATATCCCTAAAATATTCAGCTATAGTTATACCTGTATAAATACTAGCTTCTCTTGCAGCTACAGGCATATTGGATGTATTTGCTATCAAAACAGTTCTTTCCATAATAGACTTATTGGTTTTAGGATCTATAAGTTTTGGAAAATCTTCAAGAACTTCTGTCATCTCATTTCCTCTTTCCCCACAGCCAATATAAACTATAATATCTGCGTCAGACCATTTTGCCAATTGATGTTGAGTCATAGTTTTTCCTGTACCAAATCCTCCTGGAATAGCTGCTGTTCCGCCTTTAGCTATAGGAAAAAACACATCTAATACTCTTTGACCAGTGACAAGTAATCTATCTATAGGAAGTCTTTCCTTTACTGGTCGTGGACTCCTTACTGGCCATTCTTGATACATGTGAAGTGAGTGCCTATCCCCATTTTCTCCTTCAACTACCGCCAACTCTTCTTCTATAGAATACATTCCACTTTTCTTCACTTGAACGATTTTCCCACCAATTCCAACAGGAACCATTACTTTATGAGTAATAAGGGAAGTTTCTTCTACAGTAGCAAAGACTTCCCCTTCTTTCACAAAATCTCCTATATCAATTAAAATATTCGTAGACCACAATTTTTCTTCATCAAGAGAAATAAGACCAATTCCTTCTGGTATAAAACTTCCAAACTCATCATTCATCTTTTTTAGAGGTCTTTCTATACCATCAAATATATTTTGAAGAATTCCTGGACCTAATTTCAAGCTCAAAGGCTTCCCTGTAGAATATATAGTCTCTCCTTTTTTTAACCCTTCGGTTTCCTCATACACCTGTATGATGCCGTGATTTCCTTCTATTGAAATAACTTCACCTATAAGCTTTTTTTCCCCAACCAATACCATTTCTCTCATCTTAAATCCCGACATCTCTTCTCCTCTGATGACAGGACCATTTATCATATTCACCTTACCCATTATATCAGTCAAGTATATCACCTGCTTTTTCTAATGTCTCATACAACTTTTCTCCAACCAAGTATTTATTTTCTTCTATCTTTATCTTAAAAGTCTCATCTATTAAATAAGTTTTATCTTCATCAAAAATCAGAAATCCCCCAACTATATTTTCATTTGCTTCTTTAAATGTAATCTTTATATTTAACTTATTTGCCAAGTTTATGATACTATCACCATACTTTTTATTGTCTTCTAACTTTAAATAAAGTACTATATTTTTTCCTTCTACTTCATTCAATATACTTTCCAATTCTCTCAACAAGTAATTTTCATACTCTTTAGAACAAACAAAAACCTTGCTTTTTTCTTTTATACTTAAAAGTAGATCCTCTAGTAATTCTTCTTTTTTTCTAAATATCTTCTGCCTAGTTTCTACTATGGCTTGAGATATTTTTTGTTCCTTCATAATTTTCCCACTTTTTTTCTTTTTCTCAATCATTTCATCTCTTTTAAGAGAAACTTTATTTTTATGCTCATCTAAAGCAATTTTATTTTTTTCTTCGATTTCATCAAGAATCTTTTCAAAACTTTCTTTTTCTCTTTCCAAAACCATTTTATAAAATATATTTAACTTATCTTCTACTGTAATCAAAGTTCATCACCTCAAATTTTAATACCTATGGATTCTCTTATATATTTAGTGATAAAATCTTTTTCCCTAATTCCATGTCTATCCGGGATAGTCACTATAAGTGGAATACTTTCTTTTAATTTTATCTTGAACACTTCTTCTTTGACTTCGTTTAACACATTTTCTGTTAAAAGTATTATGCCTATTTCCTTATTTGCTGTTACCTTTTGTAGTTCTCTTAATATATCTTCTCTTTCTTTTGCCACAACTCCAGCTATTCCAGCTAATCTCATACCTACTAGAGTATCTTTGCTATCACTTATCAAAAAAGACTTCATGACTATAATCTCCCCAATATAAGTATTGAAACTATAAGACCATATATAGCAATACCTTCAGCTAATCCGACAAATATAAGGGTTTTCCCCAATATTTGAGGCTCTTCGGAGACTGCTCCCAATGCTGATGAACCTACTACACCTACTGCATAACCTGCACCAATAGTTGCTAATCCTGTTGAAAGGGCAGCCGCTATAAATCCTAATCCTGAAGCAGCTTGTGGACTAGCAATTTCTGCCCGTGAAAAATTTGGGACTAGTAGAATTATAGCCGAAACTAATAGCGGTATAAAAGCGTATAAATTAAACCTAAGTACCTTTTTAAGCTTTTTCTTATTTGTATCTGTCCCCTTATCTAAAAAATATACTCCCGCTCCAATAGTCATTAAAACCAAAATTATAGTTGATACCATTATAAAATTCATTTTTTCTCCTCCTATCATTGAAATCTTATTGGCTTAAATTCAATACCTTCCCCTTCATAATACCTGCTAAACAATTCATAATATTCAAGTCTCAATCCTTGAATAAAAACTATCAATCCTTCAAGACCAATTATGATGACATTTCCTAAAAGTAAAACTATTATATTGCCTACCTGTGTTCCTATCATTTTGCCTATAGTCTGAAAAGCTATAAATAGCCCTACGTGAGTAAGAGCAAATGCTCCAACCCTTATGAAGGAAACTGTACCACTAAGCATACTTAAAAGAGTTTCCAGTATAGAAAAACCACTTTCAATATAATAGCTTGAAACATCTTCATCATAAAGAGGTCTTTTCTTCAAAAGAATATTAGAAAGAGGTTCTTTAAAAACCATAAGCCCTATAAAAACTACAGACAATATGCCTCCAAGTTTCCTAGGAATAATCGTTTTATTTAAAAGTTTTCCTCCTAAAAGGGAAAGTAACAATATATAAAACGCAAAACCTACAACTCCATTTTTACCAAATAATCCCTCTTTCAAATTCTTTCTCTTTATACTATTTAAAATACTGTATACATAACTTATAAATATAAGAAATATTCCTATAATTACTGCACTTTTCAAAATTGTATTTATGTTTTCAAAAGGTCGAATTAAAAGGGCCGGAATCACGTTTTCAAATCCAAAAAACGCCCCATAAAGTACTCCAAAAATCATTGAACTTAATCCAAGTCTTATAAGTATCTGCCCAAATACTTTCTTGTCTTGTTTCTTTGAAAGTAAAAGCCCGCCAATCAACAATATCATTCCCTGACCTAAATCTCCAAACATAGCACCAAATAAAAACATATAAGTAATACTTAAAAACGGTGTTGGATCCAATTCATTATAGGATGGTATCCCATACATATTCACTAATGTTTCAAATGGTTTAAATAATTTGTTGTTTCTCAACTTCGTAGGAGTTTTCATCTTATGCATTCCATTTTCTGCATTAAATATAACTAACAATCCTTCATAATTAGATAAAATATCTTCTATTTCATTCCTATCCACATCTGGAATCCAAGCAGAAAGATAAAAGAAATTGTTAGAGCAGGCCATCTGTTCTTTAGCTTGTTTTATTTTTTCTGCTACATAAACTTTCCCTAAAAAACACTCAACCTCTTCTAAAGAATCCTTCTTAAATTTGTTCAAAAAATCTTCTAATTCCTTCATCCTATTTGCAATTTCGCTTCTTTTTCTTTCAATACTTTTTAATATTTCTTCTGGGGTCCCTGAAAAATATTCAGGAATATCTATATTTTTAAAATTTAAAGATCTTAAAACCCTCTCACATTCTTCTCTTACATTATTAGGATATATGATTAAATAAACTTCTCCATTTTCACTACTACCTGTATGAAATACTGCTGCTAATATATTTTCATAATTTTTTCTAAGTTTTAACCTGTCTTCTTTAGAAAGCACACCGAAAGTATAGCTAAAATATTCCAATTTTCTCAAATCTTCAATATTTACATTTACATCTTTTATATAAATAAAATTTTTATAAAATTCATCTATATGATTTATTTCCTCTTTTGCAGAATTGAATTCCCCGTAGAGCTTTGTCAATTTATCATATATAGTGTGAAAAGACTCAATTGATTCGTCTAAATTATATTTTTCATTCAAACAATTCATATTTGGAAGTAATTTCTCACCATATATGCTCTTCAGTTCATTTATTTTCTCTGAGCAATCTTCACAATACTCTCTATTTGTAAAAGATGTAATAGAATTTAATTCTATAGCCTTTTCTACATTCTTAGCCTCTACATTGAACATAAAACTGTTTTCTTCTATTTGTTTTAGAGAGTTTACAAGGCTTACTTTCCCTGAAAGAATCAAATCTTTTACCACATTGTCAACTTCATTTATATTTCCTACAACATTCAGCATAGACATTTTTTCAACTGCCATTAGATATCACTTCCTTCGATTTTCCTTACAAGATACTTTTTCCCCTCATCTAAATTAAGTCCATATCTTATAGCTTCTATGGTTGAATAAAGATCCCTTATTTCATATTCTAAAAGATGAATATAGGCCATAGACACTGTAATATTCATTTTCCCCTTCCTATATAGTTCTATAAACTGAAAATAAATATATCTTTCAATTCTTCTTTCCATGAACAAATCTACATCTTGTTCAGTATCAAATAAAAAATTGTATTTTGAATTGAGCACTTTTTCTACAAATTCATCTTCCTCAGAATAGCAATATTCTTTTATATCACTGTAATTGTATTCATGACCACCTTCAATAGTATAATTTATCAGTTCTTCTGGAACTAATTGATAATATTTAATTCCCCTGTATATCCATTCTAAATTAAGTAAATCAATATTTTTCCCAAGAAAGTCTTGAAACAGTTTCAAATCTTCTTCATCTAATTTTAATCCTTGCTTCTTGATAATTTCAAAATAAAGCCTATCTAAATTCATCTCCATATAAAACAATAGTCTTCTATTTTCCTCATTTAAATAAGGCTTTAATATTTGATAATATGGTGTATCATTTAAGTTTTCAACAAACTCTTCAATATTTTTAGAATTAGATAATTTTTTATAATCCAAAGTTCCATGTTTCACAGGATATGCAGTGTGATCTACTATATTTTCTATATCTTCACCTCTTGAAATAACCCTTAAATAGATTTTCAAGTCCTCTATGTCGTATCTCATGAATATTACTTTAAATAGCCTTTTATATTCTCCAGTAAAATAATGAAAAAGCTTTTCATATTGAAAAATCATATACTTTTTAATCAACTGCTCTAATTCTCTTCTATGAATATTCTTTATATTTACATCTTCTAAAATCATTTTATAATTTGTATGCTCTTTTAAGTAAGAAGCAATTTCTTCTATAGATTTGCATCTAAAGAGATTTATAAAATCTTCATCTGTAAGAAGATTTCTGCTTAGTGCTCTTATTTTAGTATTTATTGCTGCAAATCTTCTTTCATTTCCCATAATTTCAACTCCTTACTTTCTAATAGCAAATATTTGTGTAAAAAGTTCCTCTTCTAATTTCCCTTTTTCATTTTCATAAATCTTTTCAATTTCCTCACATATAGAGTCTCCCTTGTCTACAATCTTTTTTACTTCTACTTCGCCTTCATCTGCAATACTTTTATAAATATACTCGCTTTCTTTTTTAGCATTTTCTATAATGTCTACTTCTATATTAGTCATTTCTTCTTTTAATTTTTTCTCATTTTCCTTTTTTATCTCTTCTGTCTTTTTTTTAATTTTTAAAGCATCTTTATCAATTTTAATTATCCTATTTATTATGTTTTCCACTTTCATCACCTCACGAATAACTAATTATACTCTTAATATAATTGTTGTAAAATTACATTTTATGTATTAATTAACCTCTATAAAGGATTTTATACCAATTAATCTTATTCTTTGAAATAAAATATATATTATTGCAATAAATCTTCAATTATCAAAATGAATTGCAATTTCTTATTTTTAGAAAAAAAAATACCCTCTTTCGAGGGTATTTCAAAACTAAAGATTCATTCCGTTTTCAAATGCTTTGATATTTATCTCATGAACTCTTTCAGGTAAATTTTCTTTAATAAGTTTTATCCAGTCTATGTTTTCAAGTTCCAAGGCCTTTACAAGACAACCTAGCATTACAATATTTTGAGTTTTTATTTCTCCTAAATCTTCTGCTACCTTTCTTGCATTGACAACTTTTACATTTTCAACTTCCTTTTCCAATGCTTCTATGACCCCATCTGGATATTTTTCTTTGCCAGTAAGCACTGGCAGTGGATACATTTCTACGTCATTAACTATAAGTCTTCCACCTTTTTTTAGTTGATTTAAATATCTTGCAGCTTCTACCTTTTCAAAGGCTATCATGACATCTGCTTCGCCTTCTCCGATAGATGGTGAATATACTTTTTCCCCAAATCTTATTTGAGTAGTTACACTTCCTCCTCTTTGAGCCATACCATGAATTTCTGACATTTTCACATCATAGCCTTCATTTATCAGACCTTGAGAAAGAATTTTTGATACCAATATAGTTCCTTGCCCACCAACTCCTACCAACAATAAACTCTTAACCATATTATTCACCTACCCTTTCTATAGCATCAAATGGACAAACTTGCTTACAAATAGTACATCCATTGCAAAGGGATTTGTCTATGCTCACTACATTGTCCTTCACAGATATAGCTGGACAACCGATCTTTAGACAAGTCTTACACTTTTTACATTTTTCTTGATTTACTTCACAATACATATCTTTTCTTCTTCTTTGAACTTCCTTGATAAGTGCACAAGGTTGTTTTGTAATGATAACAAAAGGTTCTGTAGCCTCATAAGCATCCTTTACAGCAGCATTTGTTTGTTCTAAATTGTAAGGATCTACCACCCTTATGTTCTCTTCTTTTATACCTACAGCTTTAACTATGGATTCAATATCTACTATTTGAGTAGGATCTCCCATCAAAGTCTTTCCTGTTCCTGGATTTTGTTGGTGTCCAGTCATAGCTGTAATTCTATTGTCAAGTATTACCATTACCATGTTTGTCTTGTTATAAACTGCATTTACAAGACCAGTCATTCCTGAATGGAAGAAAGTTGAATCTCCGACAAATCCAAATACCTTTTTATCTCTTCCTGCTATCTTAAAGGCCTTCTCAAATCCCAATCCTGCACTTATTCCTGCACCCATACAGATAACTGTATCTCCAACATTTAATGGTGGTGCCATACCAAGAGTATAGCAGCCTATATCACTTGTAACTACTACATCCTTAAGTTTGCTTACAGCATAGAACATTCCCCTGTGAGGACATCCAGCACAAAGAGCAGGTGGTCTAGAAGGAACTTGTACATCTGCATGATAAGTTTCTCTTTTCTCTTCTTTAACTAGTGCCTTTCTAATAATATCTGGGCTCAATTCCCAACATATTGGAATAAAGTCTTTTCCTATACACTCTATTCCAAGTGCTTTTACAGTATTTTCAATATATGGTTCGTTTTCTTCTATTACATATAATTTATCTACAGCTTTTGCAAATTTAACTATCATTTCCTCTGGAAGTGGATAACTAAATCCTATCTTTAGATAAGATGCATTGTCTCCAAATACTTCTTTTGCGTGCAAATAGGAAATTCCACTTGTTATAATTCCTATTTTTTTATCTCCCCATTCAATTCTATTTAAAGGAGTATTGTTTGAATACTGTCTCAATCTTGGAAGTCTTTCAGTTTCTATCTCCATATGTTTTGTTTTAGAGTTTGCAGGTACCATGATATATTTCTTTATATTTTTTACATATTCTTTAACTTCTACTTCTTGTCTTTCGCCAAGTTCTACCAATCCCTTGCTATGACATACCCTAGTAGTCACTCTAAATAATACTGGCGTATCAAAAGTCTCGCTTATTTCAAAAGCATATTTCATAAAATCTTTACACTCTTGACTGTCTGATGGCTCTAACATAGCTACTTTTGCATGAGGAGCATATAATCTATTGTCTTGTTCATTTTGAGAGCTATGAAGTCCTGGTTCGTCTGCAGTCACTACAACAAGGCCTCCATTTACTCCTTCATAAGCCATTGTGAAAAGTGGATCTGCTGCTACATTTAGTCCTACATGTTTCATAGTCACCATTGACCTAGCTCCGCCTATCGAAGCACCACTTGCTACTTCTAATGCTACTTTTTCATTCGTCGACCATTCTGAGTATATTTCTTTGTATGTGGAAACGTTTTCTAATATTTCAGTACTAGGAGTTCCTGGATAAGCACAAGCTACTTGGCACCCTGCTTCATAGGCACCTCTTGCAATAGCTTCATTGCCTGTTAAAAGCTTTTTCATATACTTTCCCCCTATCTATATATATACTTCTTATTCTATTATAACAAATATAACTTAAGAATTGAAAAAATATGAAGAATATTTAACATAGTTGTAAAACATAATAAAAAAGGCTTCTAATAGAAAATTAGAACTTTCCTATGAACTATAGAACATTGAATAAATAAAAGGTAGGTGTTTATGCACCTACCCTTTATTTATTCAATGGGGATTTGATTGTTTTTAGGTGAACTATGTTCTGCTTTAGGTAATTTTACAGTAAGAATTCCATCTTCAAATTTAGCCTTTACATTGTCTTGTTCTATATCATCTACATAAAAACTTCTACACATACTGCCAAAATGTCTTTCTCTTCTAATATAGTTTTCTTTTTTCTCTTCTACTTCTTCTTTCCTTTCTACTGAAATTGTCAACATGTCATCTTTAAGTTCTAGTTTTATATCTTCTTTGCTTACTCCTGGAAGTTCTGCTTCCAATATATATTCATTGTCATTTTCAGCTATGTCTACCCTAATTCCACTATTATCCATAGGGAAATACTTTGGAAACCCTGAATCAGTGTAAAAATCCCCTAACATCACATCAAACATTTTGTCAAAATTCCAAGGTTCCCTAATCATATCTAAATCTCTTCTGCCTCTTCTATATGGAGTCAAGCCAAACATAGTATCGCCTCCTAATATTTTTTATTTATTTGACTTTGACTTTCTTTGACCTTCTATTTATACTTTATCATCTACTTTTTATATATTCAAGTATTGATAAAAGGTGATTTTATGTGATGATGCCTATTAACCAAATTTATTTGAATATTTCTCCATTTTTCTCATTCTTTCTTCACATATCTGCTTTTTAATTATGTTCTTTTACTTGCTCACCCTCATCTTTCATTCCCGTTTTGATTTCCCAATGTATTACGAAAGTTAAAATAACTCTTAATATAACTACAGCTGAAAGTATTATAAATTCATCAATAGTCCTTACTATGACTGTTTTTAAAATTTCTGCAGCCAATTTAAATTCCAAACTTAGAGCTAGAGCTTTTGCCAATTCAATTTTTAACTTTTCATCGCTAAAATTAAATCCACCTTTAATAAAAGCTATAAAAGTCTTTATTGTTGACAAAACTATTATAAATACTCCTATTGACTCTAATATTCCAGTTATATAAGGAATTATCTTTTCTAGAAACATTTCTATCTCCATTATTTTCCCCCTTGTCTCTGT
Source organism: Sporanaerobacter acetigenes DSM 13106 (assembly GCF_900130025.1). Lineage (NCBI taxonomy): Bacteria > Bacillati > Bacillota > Tissierellia > Tissierellales > Sporanaerobacteraceae > Sporanaerobacter > Sporanaerobacter acetigenes. Next base: position 272,707 of record NZ_FQXR01000004.1, read on the forward strand.
ATGAAGTTATACTATTTAAGTGTAACTTTAAAGTAAAATTAAAAGCACCTAAAAAGTGCTTTTTATGGTAGCCCCAAGGAGAATCGAACTCCTGATTCTGCCGTGAGAGGGCAGCGTCTTAACCGCTTGACCATGGGGCCACGTATATTTAAATGGCTCCGGGACTAGGACTCGAACCTAGACAATGTGATCCAGAGTCACATGTGCTACCATTACACAATCCCGGATCGACATCCGACAAAGTATATTATACAACTTATTTTTAAATATATCAACCATGATTTTTGGTGAAAATGTTCCCAATGAATAAAACTCCCTAGAGGAGTTTTATTCATCTATATTACTTATATATTCTATTGCCTTATCCATTCTTTTTATGCATTCTTCCCTGCCCAATATAGAAATGATATCAAATAATCCAGGGCCTACAGTTTTTCCTGACAGTGCAAGTCTAGTAGGATGAATTATATCTCCACCCTTTATTCCAAGCTCATCAATTAAATCTCTATACTCTTTTTCTACTGTCTCCACATCAAAAGCTGGAGCATTTCTAAGGGTTTCCCTACCCTCTTCTAGAAGTTCTACTACTCCTTCTTTTTTAAATCTCTTTTTTACGCCTTTTTCATCATATTCTTCAATATCCTTGAAAAAATAAGTACTAGCTTCAGCTATTTCAGGAAGCAATTTTACCTTTTCCCTAACTGCCTCAACTACTCTCTTCATATATTCGTATTTTTCTTCTACTTCATCTTCCTCTATTAGTCCTTTTTCTATAAAATATGGAATAGATTCTCTCACAATATAATCTAAATTAAGCTCCCTTAAATATTGGCTATTCATCCAAGTAAGCTTATCTACATCATATATCGCTGCAGTTTTTGAAACTTTATCAAGTTGAAATTTTTTCAATGTATCCTCTACAGAAAATATTTCTTCATCTTCTCCAGGAGACCAGCCCAATAGAGTTAAATAATTGACTATTGCTTCTTTTAGATATCCTCTTTCTCTAAACTCCTCTACACTTGTAGCTCCATGCCTTTTACTTAATTTACTTCTATCTGGAGCAAGGATCATGGAAATATGAGCAAATTGTGGTATTTCATATCCCAAAGCTCTATATATATGGAGTTGTTTTGGTGTATTGGATAAATGTTCTTCTGCCCTTATGACATAATTTATCTTCATCATATGATCATCTACTGCACAAGCAAGATTGTATGTAGGCATTCCATTTGACTTCATGATTATATAGTCATCTAATTGAGTATTGTCAACACAAACCTTTCCTCTAATTAAATCTTCTACTTCAGTAGTTCCTTCCCAAGGAATCTTTATCCTTATGACATAAGGCTTTCCTTCTTTCAAATTTTTCTCTACTTCTTCCTTTGAAAGATGGCTACATTTTCCTGAATACCTAAACGGAAGCTTTTTCTCCTTTTGTTCTTCTCTTTCTTTTTGAATATCCTCTTCCGTACAAAAACAATAATATGCTTTCCCTTCTTCTACAAGTCTCATTATCTCTTTAGTATACAATTCTCTTCTCTCTGATTGAAAATATGGTCCATAATCTCCTCCAATTCCTGGACCTTCATCCCAATCCATCCCAAGCCATTTCATACTGGATATTATTTGAGATACTGAATCTTCCTTAAGTCTCTCTGTGTCTGTATCTTCTATTCTCAAAATAAACTTTCCATTATTTTTCTTTGCAAAATAATAATTAAATAGAGCTGTTCTTGCACCTCCTATATGTAAATATCCTGTAGGACTTGGTGCAAATCTAACTCTTACATCCTCCATAATAAAGCTCCTTTCAAATAAACTAATAAGTTTTATTTATTCACATTCTTTATATACTTATAACCTTCATCAACAGATATAGTTGTAAGACTGCCATTATTTACTTTAAATCTATAAAAATATTCTACATTGTCAAATACCCAGCATAGAGCACATCTTATGACTCCTTCATGAGTTATAACCAATGTATTTTTATCCTTCGACACAATATCTTCTAAAAAGTTTGATGTCCGATTATAAAGATCCATCAAACTTTCCCCGTTTGGTATTCTGTAATATATATAGTCATTTGTCCACGCATAGGTTTCTTCAGGATAATTTCTTTTTATTTCCTCATAAGTTTTTCCTTCAAATATACCAAAATCTATTTCTTGTATTCTTTTATCTAAATCGCCTTTTAATCCTAGCAATGCCGCAGTTTCCATTGTTCTCATTAATGGGCTTGTATATACCTTTTCAAAAGAAATACTTTGTATGGGTTCTTTTGCCTTAAATATCTGTTCTCTTCCCATTTGAGACAATGAAGTATCAGAACTTCCATATACACCCCTTTTATTTTCTCTTGTTTCTCCATGGCGAATAAATATTATATCCACAACATTACCCCCATAAAAACTAATAAAGACACTATTTCTGTAAGTTCTATACTAGCTCCATATACATCTCCTGTAAAACCACCAATAGTTTTGTAAGTCTTCAAAGTTATCAAACAAGCTCCAAGCAACGAAAATCCCAATGGTATAAGATACAGCGGATTTATAAAAAAAATAACTAAACCATATATTATAGTTCCCGTCAATGCATATTTTTTAGGTTTGCTTTTAGCAAACATGTCTCCTATTCCACCAGGTCTAGCTATCTTGGTGAAAGACATGAGAACAGCTGCTATAAGTCTTCCATTTCCACAAGAAAGAGCAAGTACGAGAGGAACATTTTTACTTATATTGGATAAAAGTATGTATTTTAAAAGTATATCTAATATTATGGCTACTACACCATAAGTACCAGCTCTACTGTCTTTCATTATTTCAAGTATTCTATCCTTGTCCCTGGCAGAAAAGAATCCATCAAAAGTATCCCCCAATCCATCTAGATGAAGTCCCCCGGTGACAATTATAATAGTGGTTATAGCTAAAAAAGAGGCTATATCAGTATTTATATAGGAAAACAGATAGTATACAAGTCCTGCCAGCCCTCCAATAATCATTCCAGTCAATGGGAAAAAAAGTGTACTTTTAGATAAGTTCTCGCCATTGAAATCTATAGGTATATTTATAGGTATTCTTGAAAGAAATTGAATGGAAAGTATAAGTCCTTTTATCATTTTATCTTCATCGGTATGCCACAACATACCAAATATACTTCATGAGAAATTTGAGCTATTCTCTGATTTACTCTTCCTTGAATATCTCTAAACACTCTACCTATATGATTTTCTGGCACTAGCGAATCCCCAACTTCATTGGTCACCATGACAAGATTGTATCCTCTTTTGTTTATTTCATCTATAAGGGCTTTCAATTCATTGTAAACAGCATCTTCTACAGTTTTCTGAAGTTCTATGGATATTCTCTCTTTATCCTTTGTCATGTCATACATAATATTTGACGTGAGAACAGTTATACAATCTAGTAAATAATACCTTTCTTCTCCCAATGCACTTTGTAAGTCATAGTTTCCTTCAAAAGTTCTCCAAATACTTGGCCTGGAGTCTCTATGGAGCTTTATTCTATCTTCCATTTCCCTATCAGTTATTTTAGATGTAGCAATGTATACTACATCTTTTTTCCCTTCATATATTTTTTCAGCAAAGGAGCTTTTTCCGCTCCTTGCTCCGCCTGTCACTAAAACAATCATTTCATCACCTTATATCTATTAATGTATCCCCATCAAGAGTAGCTTCATCAAATGTAGCCATATGATCCATCACATATAGTGCTGAGTCTATTACTTGAAAAGCTAAAGGACATCCTGAACCTTCACCAAGTCTCATTTCTAAATCAAGCATAGGTTTAACGCCGATTTCCTTTGCCATATACAAAGCTCCTGGTTCTTTTGAAAGATGAGATGGAAATACATATTCTTTAACTAATGGATTCAATCTTACAGCACAAAGAGCTGCTGCAGAAGAAATAAACCCGTCTATAACTATTGGTTTTCTATTTTTAGCTGCGGAAAGAAAACAACCGCACATTCCAGCTATATCAAAGCCGCCTACTTTAGATATAACATCAATTGGGTCTTCACTATTTGGTTTATTCACTTCAATAGCCTTTTTTACACAATTTATCTTATTTTCATATTGTTCTTCTGTAAGTCCTGCTCCCTTTCCACAAGTAATCTTTGGATCAAGACCTGAAAAAACACTCAATACCGCACCACTAGTAGTAGTATTTCCTATACCCATTTCTCCTGTTCCAAGTATACTATATCCTTCACTGTAAAGTTTATCCGCAACTTCTATTCCCACTTCTATAGCTTTTATAGCTTCTTCACGAGTCATACTGGACCCTTTTGTCATATTCTTAGTTCCATAGTTGACTTTTCTATTAAGAATTTTGGGATTGTCTATTTCTCCATTAACCCCAATATCCACTATCGTCACATCTGAATTTGCCAATTTAGAAAGAACAGATACCCCTGTAAGACCTTTTGTCAAATTTTCAGTAAGAATCTTTGTAAAGATTTGTGGAGGAGCACTTACTCCTTCTTCTACTACTCCATTGTCTGCACACATGATGACTATATTTCTTTTTTCAATACTATTGTGAGGCTTTCCTGTGATACCAGCCATCTTTATAACTATATCTTCCAATACTCCTAGACTACCTATAGGTTTTGCTAAACTATCCAATCTTTCACTAGCCAATTTTTTTGCCTTTTCATCTGGCGGTGTTATAGCTTTTAAAGTTTCTTTAAAAAGTTCCATTTTATCCCTCCATTATTGTTATTCGTAATCATACACAATAGTAGATACTACAACGGATTGTCAACAATTATTATATTCTTCTTATGTAGTCTAGTCAAACAGTTTATACCAGATGAGAATTACAGATTTCATTGAAACGACAATGCCTTTATGATATATTAAAACTAAAATATAGTATGGAGAAAAATATGTTTGGATATGTAATACCATGCAAAATGGAATTAAAAATTAAAGATTATGAAAAAATAAAGGCTTATTATTGTGGATTATGTAGAGCTATAAAATATAACTTTGGAAACATACCAAGACTTACAATAAACTATGATATGACTTTTTTAGCCATATTTTTAGATGCACTAGATAGTCATAAAAATGAATATATAAGTAGCAATTGTATTCTTCATCCATTTAAAAAAAGAAACTTCATTGTCAACAGTTCTCCATTAGAATATGCAGCATTTATGAATGTGATATTGGCTTATCATAAGCTGCTGGATGATGTAGATGATGACAATTCTTTTAAAAGTAAAATTTTTTCAGCTTTAATAAAAAGATATTTTAAAGAAATTCCCAAAGAATATCTAAAAATAGAAGAGCATATGGTAAAACAACTAGAAAAACTATATTCTTTAGAAAAATCGGGAAATATAGATAATTTAGATGAACTCAGTCATCCTTTTGGAGAACTTACAGCTGATAGTATACTTAATTACTGCAATGATGAAAAAAACAAAGAAAGCTTGTATTATTTGGGATATAATTTAGGAAAATGGATTTATATAATAGATGCTTTTGATGATTTAGAAAAAGATTTAAAACACAACAAATTTAATGGTATAAATGCCGCTTTAAATAAAGACAATTTACCTTATAATGAATTTAGGGAATCTGTTCAAAACAGAATAAACTTTATTTTGACTTCTTATGCCAGAGAATGTTCGGAAATATTAAATTCACTGCCCATAGAAAAAAATTATGATATTCTATACAATATATTCAACTATGGATTGCTAGAAAAAATGGAATTTGTATTTAAAAAGGAGGAATCTGCCAAATGAAGGACCCATATGAAGTACTTGGTGTAAATAGAAATGCATCTCAAGAAGAAATAAAAAAAGCTTATAGAAAACTTGCCAGTGAATATCATCCAGATAAATATATAGATAATCCTCTTAGGGATTTGGCAGAAGAAAAAATGATAGAAATCAACGAAGCCTATGAATATCTCATGAAAAACAATGGAAAATATATTTCTGAAGAAGAACTATTACATAATGTGAGAATTGATATTCAAAGGGGAAATTTCTCTGAAGCTGAAAGAAAATTAAGTTCAATAAATAATAAATCAGCAGAATGGTTTTTCTTAATGGGAATCATAAATCAACAAAAAGGTTGGTATGATAGAGCTTATGATTGTTTTCAAAGAGCTCATTCCATGGAACCTGACAATAGTGAATACAATCAGGCTTTCAATGCATTGAATAGAAAAAATGACAATTATAGAGAACCTTATAGAAAAGATAAGGATCATGATCTTTGTCAAATTTGCACAACTCTATACTGTTTAGATTGTCTATGTGAATCTATGGGAGGCGACTTTATACCATGTTGCTAAACAAAAGCAAAGCTGTTGCATATGGAGGAATATTGACTGCTTTGGGAGTCATATTTATATATTTAGGAACTATTCTCGCCTATAACAAATTAGCCATGCTTTTTTTTGCTTCTCTTATGATACCTATAGGAATACTTCTTATAGGAACTAAGTATGGTATATACATATATATTTCCACTTTAATATTATCTCTTTTGCTTGTAGGATTCAGAGAAATAACACTATCTTATATGATTTTTTTTGGCCCATACGGAATTATAAAGAACTATATAGAAAAAATAGGCAAAACTCCTTTTGAAATAATTCTAAAACTTTTATATTTTAATTTAGCATTATTTATATCCTACAAGATATATGGGCTTTTTATTTCTACTCCTATAAATATGCAAATGCCTATAATGCAAATATTTATCTTTATTCAACTTGTCTTTTTAGTTTTAGACTATGCTATGACACTATTTATATATAAGTTTAGAAAAAAATATAAGACCTAATACTAGGCCTTATATCACTCCTATTCCAGCTAAAAATACTATGATTATTGCAATAGGTGCAATAAACTTTATCATAAATTTGAAAATTCCCATATATCCTGCATTTATAGTGCCTTCATTAGTCAATTGATTTTTTATAATTTTCTTGTCCAATTTCCATCCTACAAACAAGCTAGTTATAAATGCTGCAATAGTCAAAAAATAATTAGCTGTCAAATAATCTAAAAAGTCAAAGAAATTTTTACCAAAGAATACTTCCCCTGATAATGGCCCATTGGAAAGAGAGGCAAACACTCCTAATACTGTTATAAGAAGCGTACAAATAGCTACCGCTTTCTTTCTATCCATATTGAATTTCTCTATTGTATAAGATACAACAACTTCTAACAAAGACATAGTACTTGTAAGTGCTGCTAAACCTAGCAACAAGAAGAATAATATTGAAAAAGCATATCCTCCTGGCATTTGAGCAAATACATTTGGTAATGTAATAAATACTAATCCAGGTCCACTATTTGGTGCAATTCCAAAAGCAAAAACTACTGGAAATATTGCTATACCAGCAAGTAATGCAATCAAAGTATCTGATATTGCTACCTTTATAGACGTTTTCCCAAGCCCTTCTTCCTTAGGAATATATGAACCATATGTGATCATAATACCCATTCCTAAACTTAATGAGAAAAATGAATGCCCCAAAGCAGCAAGTATAGCTTCTCCTGTAATCTTTGAAAAATCAGGTTTAAATAAAAAGTCAAGTCCCGCTTTTCCTCCTGAAAGAGTAACTGCTCTTATATCCAATATAATAACTATGACTAACAATAGAGGAACTAATAATTTGGAATATTTCTCTATCCCTTTTTCTACTCCTGTGGCTACTACTATGCCTGTTATTGCCATAAATATAACTTGCCATATAACAGGTCTAATAGGATTAGTTACAAAATCGGAAAACATTTTCCCGATTTCTTCAGCTCCAAGCCCTGCAAATTGATTCCCAAAGGATTTCACAATATATTCCAATGTCCACCCAGCTATAACTCCATAAAATGCAAGAATCATAAATGCAGCCAATACACCTAATACACCACTAATATACCATTTAGAACCAGGCACTAATTCTTTAAAAGAATTTATAGCATCCTTTTTACTTTGTCTGCCAACTAAAAACTCTGCCAACATTATTGGGATACCTATAGCTGCTACACATATTAAATAAACTAAAATAAATGCAGCTCCACCATATTTTCCTGTAATATAAGGAAACCTCCATATATTACCTAATCCCACTGCTGAACCTATTGCTGCTGCCAAAAGGCCAAAACTGCTTTTAAAACTTTCTCGTTCTCCCGAACTTTGATTGATGCTTTTTGCATTCTCACTGCTCATTCTTAAGCCCCCCTTGTGTGTATCATTAAATCTCAATATAATAGGTTTTTGCCCAAATGTCAAGGAATTTTCTGAATTATCTAAAAATTAACGAAGTTTCTTTACAAACTTTCATTTTTCTCGTGGAACTAATCTCATAAAATAGCTGTTCTACATTTTTTCTATTCTTCTCCACTCCCAAATATCAATGTTTTTTGTTAATTCATTGACTAGTCTTTACAAATCACCTTTTTACCTCATTTCCAATATAATATATTAATTGATATGTAAAGGAGGATTTGCCTTGTTGACACGAGAAGAGTACATTTCATATTCTTTAGAGTATAATATGTTCTTTTCAAGAATTATGAAAGAACATCTCATTTTTGTAGAATCAGCCCTACCTATTGTAAATAGTGGTTTGATACTTGAAGTAGATAGATTTAAAGAAACTTTAGAAGATTTTTTGATGGAAACTATTCTCTTATCTAATGGCATAATGGATGAAAAAGTCATTTCTTCAAATGAATTAGTTACTCCATATACCCTAAAAGCTGAAATGATTACAGAATATTATACAGGAATATGCATAAATACTGACATCACAAAACTTCAGACAAATTTAGTTCCAAAGCCTTGCCCAATATATCCTGAGGGACTTTATGAAAATATACATTTACTAAATATAAAAGGAATAAATTTAATGAATAACTTAATTAGCATTAAGGAAGACCTTTATAAAAGTGTATTAGAATGTAAAGTATACATCTGGTTATATCCTCATCTATTAAAACATGTCATTGAAGAAGCAGAAATTTATTTAAAAATTCTTGAAGGACTTGAAAATTTAGATGAAAATGTTATAAAAGATGAGTTAGTGAAAAGAGAAGTCTTCTGGAATGAAATAATGAAAGAGCATTCTGAATTCATAAGAGGACTACTTGACCCTACCGAAAAGATTCTAATTGATACAGCTGACGAATTTGCTGAATTGTTTGAGAAATTGGAAGAAGAAGCTAAAGAAGTGCTAGAAAAAAAACTTCCTCCAGGAGAAATAACTAAAAAAAGCAAAAAAGCTACAGAGGATATAATAGAGTTTAAAACATCCGCAGTAAAAGGTTTGACAAATTGCAAGATAAAAGCCATCATACTTCCCCTGTTGGCTGACCATGTATTGAGAGAAGCAAATCACTATTTAAGACTTTTAAAAACAACTTGCATATAATAATTTATAAAAAGTGTCTTCAAAAATGAAGACACTTTTTATTTGGCGGAGAGAGAGGGATTCGAACCCTCGGCACAGCATAAACTGTGCAATGGTTTTCGAGACCACCACCTTCAACCTCTCGGACATCTCTCCAGAGTTTATTTTCGTCTTAAATTCTTAAAAAATTTTTTCATAATACTCGAGCATCCATCTTCCAATACACCAAAAGTCACATCTACACTATGATTAAAGCTTGGTTGATTGACTAAATCTACTACTGTACCACAGCATCCCATTTTATAGTCCCTTGCTCCTATGACTAATCTTTCTATCCTAGAATTAAGTATTGCTCCTGTACACATGGGACAAGGCTCTAGGGTCACATACATAGTACAATTTATAAGTCTCCAACCACCTAAATATTCACTAGCCTTTTTTATGGCAATGATTTCAGCATGGGCAGTGGGATCTTTTAGAGTTTCTCTCATATTGTATCCTGTTGCTATAACTTTTCCATCATGAACAACAATAGCACCTACCGGTACTTCCAAGGTGCTATAAGCCTTATATGCTTCTTCTAATGCAATGCTCATATATACTTCATCCATAACATTCACCAAAATTTAAAAAATGGTGCACCCGAGAGGAATCGAACCCCCGACACACGCCTTAGGAGGGCGCTGCTCTATCCTACTGAGCTACGGATGCACATATTAGACAACTATATATTTTAAATGATTTCCATCAAAAAGTCAACTTATGCATTCAACAACAGTTGTTTTATGTATCTCCATATTCTCAAAAAAATATTAGCTTTTTTTATTTTTTCTTTAACAACTACATTGTATTCACCAATTGTGTCCTCGTTGTCATATACAACTAATTTTCCTATACTTTCTCCCTTTTCTACAGGTAGTGAAATGTTTTCATCAAGAATTAATTCTTCTCCAATACTATCTCCAGCTTTTACAATTGAATAAATGTCCTTTTCAGGATATACCTCTACTCTTTCTTTTTTTGCATTGGAAATTTCAACAGTATCCAAGGGAACATCTTGTGAAAAAATACATTTATTTGTATAATTGGAAATTCCATATTCTAAAAATTCTTTACTTATATCTCTTCGCTTTTCTTCACTTTTAGTTCCCATAACTACGCCAATGACTCTAAAATCTTTCTCATTATAATCATTAGCTGCTATATCCATTGTGGAAACCAAACAATATCCAGCTTTGTTTGTAAATCCTGTTTTTAATCCATCTACTCCATTTATTTCTCCTAATAGAGGATTAGTATTTTCATTTATGAATTCTCTATCATATATATCCATACAAGGTTTCTTAGTTATTTGAAGAATTTCAGGATATTTTTTTAATATATGTCTTGAAAGAGTAAATATGTCCCTAGTACTCATCATATTTTGTCTATTTCCTTCAGGAAGTCCTGTAGAATTTAAATACACTGTATTTAAAAGACCAATTTCTTTTGCCTTGTCATTCATCATATTTACAAAGGTATTTACATCTCCTGCTACATATTTGGCCAATGCATGAGCTGAATCATTGGCAGAAACTATAAGTAAACTTTCAATAAGTGTACTTATAGGGAAAATTTCTCCTTCTTTTAAATTAAAACTGGAACCTTTCACTTCAGAAACATCTTTATCTATATAGACTAAATCATCTAGTGAACGATCTCCCTTTCCCATTTCATCCATGACCACAAGATAAGTCATAAGTTTTGTGATGCTAGCAACTTCAAGAGGCTTATCTATATTATATTCTTCAAGTATTGTACCGTTTTCAAAATCTCCCAAAAGATATGCTGATACTTCTCCTTCTATTCCTACAGATTGTCCAAAAGATACAGAGCTAAATGCTAATATAAATATAAGTAAAAAAATTATTTTTTTCTTCATATTCATTCCCCCATTTTTTTGTAACAAATTTAAATCAAGGTCTATATAATGTATTAGGCAAGATTAAAAGCTTAATAAGGAGGTTTTATTTATGGCAGATGCAAATCGTTGGGGTTGCTATGATGATACAAGTTTGCTATTCTTCTTCCTTCTACTAGTTATCCTATTTGGTGGATGTGGTTGGGGTTGTAGAAGATAGCTGTGAAAGAAGTGGGGGACTTTTCCTCCACTTCAATTCCTTCCGTAAAACCATTTATTTGCTCTGTCTTCAAAACTTTTCCCCGTGACTTCTTCACAAACTTTTATGAAATCTTCTGATTTTGCATTTAAAAATCTATATTCATGATAATACTTATTTAGTATATCATATAAAACTTCTTTCCCAAAATCATCTTTTATTTCATCTAAAAACATAGCACCCTTTGAATAAACCAAAGGTCCATAGTCTGCCCAACTTTCAAATTCACTCAAAGGTTTTAACATGACTTCATCAAAATCATACAATTCTTTTCCATAAGTATAAGTATCTTCTACAGTTTGTTCATAAAAATTTTCGCCTGTTTCTTCTCCATATATTTCACTTACATATACAGTTTCAGAATAAGTAGCCAAAGATTCATCCAACCAAGCTTCATCTATTTCGTCATTTCCTACAACGCCATACCACCATTGATGAGCTGTTTCATGTACTATTACATTTTCTAAGTCATACTTTGAATAATTGTTATAGAATTGTTTACCTATAAACACTATCCCTGGATATTCCATGCCTCCAGAAAAATTGGTAGCTACTACACTATACTGTCCATAAGGATATTTGCCAAATATTCTATTAAAAGTTTTGATTGAATTTTCTACTGTCTTATATGCAAAATCATTTATACTTGGATAGTCTTCTAAAAAATAGGCTTTTACTTGAGTACCTTCCACTTCTCCTTCTAAAACCTTGAACTTATTGCTAGCTACCCAAGCAAAATCTCTTATGAGTTTTCCTTCAATATCCCAAATTTTTTTATCTCCCTTAACTTTCTCTTTCAATATATTTCCACTTGATGCAATTATAATATCTTTAGGAGCTATAATTTTCACTTTATAATTGCTGGTATCACTATAAAAAGGATCTCCCAATCTATAATACGGATCCGTATTCCAGCCATCTTCATCATAAACACATACTATAGGATACCAATTTCCCAAATTAAATGTATTTTCTACATACCCAAATCTATCTTGAGCTGGTGGAAGCTGTACCTCATATTCTAAATATATCTCTGTTTTTTTCCCTGCCTTTAGGGGAGACTTTAATTTTATATGTAAAACAGTATCTCCCTCGCCACCTATATCATAATCAATTTTTCTTTTATCTACTTCTAAATTGTCTATATCTATAAATCCAGGCTTAAAATCATCTGGATAAGTCATTTCAAGAGCATCCCCAAAAAATGGAGCCGTTTCTTTTGTCTTAAAAGCATTTGGATATAGATGAATAAATATTTCTGACAATTCTCCTCCAGTATTGTTTACATAATTAATCCACTGTTTTCCTGAATAAGTTTTTTCTTTAGTATCCAACTCCACTTCTATTCTATAGTCATTTAAACTATCCAATTTAAGCCCATTGTAATCCTCTGTAATCAATGTAGGACAATTTTTCCCACAGCTAGATAATACCAATGAAAAAACTAGTAAAAGCAAAATAAAAATAGATTTTCTTTTTCTCAAAATATCCACCCCCTGATAGATATAACTATTCTCTAAAACTAAAAAAAATCCTTCAAAAACTTAATATGAGTCAGGAATAATATATATTATTCCTGACTCATATTCCATCAAATTTATTTACTTATCTTTTCTAATCCTTTCATATAAGGTTTAAGTGCTTCTGGAATAAGTATGGAACCATCTTCCTGTTGATAATTTTCAACTAATGCTGCACAAGTTCTTCCAACTGCCAATCCAGAACCATTTAGTGTATGAACATATTCAAGCTTTCCATTGTCATTTCTTCTATATCTAATATTTGCTCTTCTAGCTTGGAAATCTTCAAAATTACTGCAAGAAGAAATTTCTACATATCTATTGTAGCTTGGCATCCAAACTTCAATATCATAAGTCATAGCAGATGAAAAACCTAAATCTCCTGTACATAACATAACTACTCTATAAGGAATTCCTAATCTTTTTAAAACTTCTTCAGCATCATTTGTCAACTTCTCAAGTTCATCATAAGAATTTTCAGGCTTAACAAATTTAACCAACTCTACTTTGTCAAATTGATGATTTCTTATGAGCCCTCTTGTATCCCTTCCAGCGGAACCTGCTTCCTGTCTGAAGCATGGCGTATAAGCTGTATAAAATATAGGAAGCATTTCTTCTTCAAGTATTTCATCTCTATGAAGATTTGTCACTGGCACTTCTGCTGTAGGCACTAAAAAATAGTCTTTGCTTGGTATCGAGAAGGCATCTTCCTCAAATTTAGGCAATTGACCAGTTCCTGTCATACTGTCTCTATTCACCATAAAAGGTGGTGCAATTTCTACATAGTCCTGATCTATAGTGTGCAAATCAAGCATAAAGTTTGTAAGTGCTCTTTCAAGTAGAGCTCCCTTATTTTTAAATATGCTAAATCTTGCTCCTGTAATCTTTGCAGCCCTTTCAAAGTCAAATATACCTAAATCCACCCCTAAATCCCAATGTGCCTTAGGTTCAAAGGAAAAGGCGGTTGGTTCACCCCATTTTCTCAATTCTATATTTTCTTCATCACTTTTTCCTACAGCTACTTTTTCATTTGGTATATTTGGAATTCTCAAAATAGCATTCCTAAGTTCCTTATCTATTTCTTTTACTTCTGCATCCATATCTTTTATTTTGTCAGATAAGTTTCTCATTTCCAAAACTAAATCAGAAGTATCCTTTCCCTCTTTTTTCATTTTGGGAATATCTTTAGATACTTGATTTTGCTTTGCTTTCATCTCTTCAACCTGTACAAGTAAATTTCTTCTCTTTTCATCTAATTCAAGAACCTTGTCAATATCATATTCTCCACTTCTTTTCCCAATTTGTTCTTTTACCCAATCTGGATTGTTTCTTATCTTTTTGATATCTAACATTTTCATCCCTCCCATTCGTTTTTAGAAATAAAAAAACTCTCAATCCCAGTATATAGGGACGAGAGTTTGTATCCCGCGTTGCCACCCTAGTTAGCTAAAAAGCTCACTCAACAACATTTTGCTCTGGGATGGATTCAATAAATCTCCTCACCAATTTCCACCAACCATTGGCTCTCTTAAGAGGCTGAAATTATTTACTATTTCCCATCAATGCAAACTATTGAAATTTAAAGGATATTATATCATAAACAATTAAAAAATGCAAGTATTATATTTTCATATCTCCTTCCTTTATACACCCTTTTTTTCTCATCCATTCAGAAACAATAAAAGAAATAATTCCAGGTAATATAAAATGCAACAACAAAATATATATAAATACTCTTGGACTAGAACCCATAGTATCTATAGTTGCAAATTGGCCTACTAACCCGCTAGTTCCCATACCTGCCCCAATGGGGTTCCCTTCCATTTTGAATATAGTAGTAGAAATGGGTCCAAGTATTGCTGAAGTGGCTACTGCTGGAATCCAAATCTTTGGATTTCTAATGGTATTTGGTATTTGTAACATTGATGTACCTATTCCTTGAGCTATAAATCCACCAAAACCATTGTCTCTATAAGAAGCTATAGCAAAACCTATCATGTGAGCAGCACATCCCACAGTGCTAGCTCCAGCAGCTAAACCACTAAGTCCTAATGATATAGCTATTGCAGCACTACTTATAGGAAGTGTAAGTGCTATACCCATAAGCACGGATACCAATATTCCCATAGGAATTGGTTTTAATTCTGTAGCTAAATTTATCATATTTCCTATAAATGCCATAAGTCCACTAACTGCAGGTGCAATATAATGTCCTACCAACCCACCTACTATTATTGTTCCAAGAGGAACCAATACTATATCTACTTTTGTCTTTCCCTGCACAAGTTTAGAAAACTCTGCACCAATTAGGGATGCGACAAAAGCTCCTACTGGCTCACCAATTTTAATCATTGCATTTCCACCATCAAAATATATAGTTCCTGCACCAATAGCTCCTGTCACTACTGATGCAAAAATACCCAATGGAGATGCTCCTAAGCTATAGGCAACACCTGCTCCTATAGCTGGTCCCATCATATATTGAGCAAATTGACCAAATTCAACTATAACTTGAATTTTAAAAAGAGTTCCTATTTGTTTAATAATAAGTCCGATAATTAAAGAAGAAAACAGACCCAAGGCCATTCCGTTGAAAACTTTTATGAAATATTCTTTAACACTATTTTTATTTGTCTCTTTAGTTTCCATTTTAAACACCTCTTGATTGTATTTACAGTTGTCTTGTCACCCGTATATACAAAATATAACACTTTATCATTCACTAATCAAGTATTTTTTATTCTTTAATTTTTGTACTATTTTTTCAAAAGTTTTTTCATCATCTATTTCTATGGAATGTATATGAACTCCATCAGTTAGTGAAGACAAGGGTTCTGCTTTGGTATCTTTTAAGTTTTTTATAAATTCGTCTACTTCAAGTCTTGAACTAATCATAAGGGGACTTTTTATTTCTCCATACAAAGGGTGTTCAACAATCACATCCAACACTTTGCCTCCAGCATCTACAATAGTATATAATTCATCTTCAATTTCACTGCATCCTGAATGTTTACATACTATGGTTTTTATCATCTTTTTTCCTTCTTCATTCCCAAATATAATATATCCTTGAGGTGTTGCTACAATATCTGAACCACTTGCCCTCAATATAGCTATGTCCTGGACTATTACCTGCCTACTAACCCCCATTTTTTTTGCTAGTTCTGTCCCTTTTACTGGTTTTTTAGAATTTTTAAGTACTTTAAGTACTTCCTTTCTTCTTTCTTCTGAATCCACATTATTTCCCCCTTTCCCATCTCAAATCTGGTCCATAAAATTTTAATGGTATGAATTTTTCAAGTATCCTTGAAAAAACCCTATCTGTATAGATATCAGATATTTCTTTTGGAGTAAGATTTGTTGAAATAATGGTTTTTTTCCCTTCTATAAGCCTAGTATTTATTATATTAAATATTTCTGCATTGGTAAAAGTATTAGCAACTTCCGTTCCTAAATCATCTACAATGAGAAGATCTGTTTTAAATAACAATTCATAATCCATATCATCAAATTCTTTTATATTTCTCCTAAATTTATGGTCTTCTATTATCTCTAATATTGTAAAAGCTGTTTGATATACAACTATTTTATTGTTTTCTAGTAGAGCATCTGCTATGCAATTACATAAAAAAGTTTTCCCAAGGCCTGTAGAACCATAAAATAATAAATTTTCTCCATTTTTTTCATCAAAGTTGTTTACAAAACCTACAGAAATATCAGAAATATATTTCATATTTTCTCTAGGAGTTAACTTTTCATCTTCAAAAGGCAAATTAGGAAAAATATTTATGTCAAAGGTTTTAAAGTTTTCTTTTTTAAGAACATTTTCGATATTGGACATTTTATAAGCTCTATTTACTAACGCCTGCTTTAAACAACTACACTTTTCTCCATTTTCGAGATAACCTGTATCTTTACATCTATTGCATTCATAGTTTATATTTAAGTATTCAATTGGTATATTATTTTCTGTTAAAAGAATAGCTTTTTTCATCTTCAACTTTTCCATTCTTTTTTTTATTTCCTCTACCTTTTTTTCATAGCTTTCAGGGTCTTCTAAAATAGCTTTAGAAATAAGTATCCCAGTCTTAGATATTTCCATATCTATTTCTTTTATTTCAGGCACTTTTAAATAGACCTCTTCTTGTCTTATCTTTTGATCATAAAGGGCCTTGTCTCTTCTTTTTTCATATTCACTTAATATTGAATTTAAAACTTCCTTATTCATAGTTATTCTCCTTTAGCTTTAGAGTAATATTCTTCTCTTTTTCTTCTTGCAATTTCTTCTAATTCATCAGAGGTATATTTTGATGATCTCTGCTCAAAATTATGAAATCTAGTCTTTACTGGCTTACTTGTAGCTTTAGAATATTCTCTATTCTCATTAGGATGAATTTTTTCAGGTTTCTTATCTTTTTCTTCAATTTCATCGACATTTTTTATGTCTTTAGTATACCAAGAAGACAATATTCCATCTATGTAATTGATACTTGGATTGGAAGTTTTATTGGTGTTTTCACAAGCTTTGAGAACTATATCTAAGGAAAAGCCATATTCGTCGAACCATTTATCTATAACTTTCATTTGACCTTCCGTAGGAGATTTCTTGCCATAACCTAAGTATTCCATTATTCTCATATATCTATAGTACTTTTCATCATTTTTCTTCATCTCTTGTTGCAATGCTTCCACATTGGTTATCCCAGAATCATACCAGTTCCTGATTATTCCCTCTACATAATTTATCCTTCTTATACCCTTTTTCTCTATTGCATAAAAAAATGCTTTAACTATCATATCAGGGTCCATATTGTAATTATACATCCATTCAAGGACTTTTTTCTTTTCATTTGGAACTAATTGTCTTCTCATAGTATAGTCAATAGAATTGAACATTTTATTTATAGTTTCAATTCTATTGGCTTCTATCAAATCTTTCTCTGAACAGACATATCCTTTAGAAACTGCTTCCTCATTCATGACAAAAGAAATCTTTTTATAATTGTTCTTTATACATAGTTGTTTAAGACTTAAAAATTTAACTTCATAGTCATATTCATTTCCATCTTCTTTTGAGATCTTTTCTATTATACCTTTGTCCTCCCAAAAGTCCCATGCATGTAATACATCTGATAGGGGAATATTTAAATGTTTGGCAATAGTTTCATTATTTACTTCAATGTTTGAATCTCTATCATGAGCAAATTTAAATCCAAGAAGATAAACTTTTACATAGGTACCATCTGCCATAGGCATGAAATCATTTATAAATATATTTTCAATTGGAGTATCCCCCAAGTCAATCTCTGTGGTTTCCAATACAAAACTCACAGTCTTCACCTACCTTTATAAAATTTAGATTTTCTACAGAACTATTTTTTTGAAATCTAGCAAAAGATTATAATCTATGTAATTCTTTTTTGCCATACCCATCATTATATCTATAGCACTTTTAGGCTTCATACCCCTTCTATAAGGCCTGTCTTCAGTCAAAGCTTGATATATATCAGCAAGTGCAATCACTTGATCTTCTTTGGTTATACTCCTGTAGTCCAATTTTTCAGGATACCCTTTCCCATTTAATTTTTCATGATGATTACCAGCCCATTCAGCAATATCTTCAATTCCCTCAACTTGTTTAAGTATCAACTTTGTATAATAAGGATGAGCCTTAATTATTTGAAATTCTTTTTCTGAAAGTTTACCCGGTTTTTCAAGAATACTGTTCGGAACATCAAGCTTACCTATATCATGAAGATTGGCAGCTATCTCTAATTTTTGGACCATCAATGGATTATATCCTAAATAACTAGCAAATTTATTTGTTATTTTAGCAATTCCTTGGGAGTGCTCATAGGTAAAAGGGCTTTTACTGTCGATAAGTATTGAGAATGCTTGGGAAATTCTTTTCAAATCATAAATATCTATAGTAGTATTTTTATCTGGTTCAATTATATTTAATGCTCCTCTAATATTTTGAGGCTGTAAATCAAACCAAAATTTATCCCTTTCTACAATAGAAAGAAAAGTATCACATATTTCTTCATTAAACATTTTATTTTTATAGGTATTTATCCATTCCTTAACCGATTTTAATTCTAAATTTTGTCCCACTTCTTCATATTTTCTCAAAAAGAACAGTTCAAAATAATCTGCCAAGTGGATGATTTGAGCTGGCAATGGTATATCATCACCTCTTAGCCCATAAACTCCACTTCCATCCCATTCTTCATGATGATACAATATATAGTCTATAATATCTGAAGATAGTGGCAATTTACTGACTACTTCTCCTCCTAAACTACAATGATCTTTTTTCAAAACATCATTAAAATGAATTTCTGTTACACTATATTTAGACATTTGTCCTGCCATCCCAATATCATGTATGAGAGATGCATAATATGTATTTACAATTTCTTCTTCATTAAGTTCCATTTCTTTTGCAATAGTATATGCAATATAAGCTGTCCTTCTAGAGTGCCCAAAATATCTATTCTCTGCTATGTCTAATGCTAGAGAAAGGCTAGATAATAGCTGTCCTAATTTTATGTCTAATGTATTACTTTTCAATTTCTGCCTCCATTTTTGTGAATATTTTTCTGTCTATTTTCATCTTATAAATATAATTATATATCCTTCCATGTCTAAAAACAAAAGAATCTATTTCTTCTACAAAATAAGGATTATTTGTATCTATAGATTGATCTGGATATCTATTTAGATATTTACTTACCTTTTCAAATCCACATTTTTTATAACATTGTATAGCTCTCTTGTTGAAACCAGCTACTTCTAAGTATAAAACATTCATTTTTAAATCATCAAAAAAATATTTTAAAAAAGCTTTTATTGCTTCTGTTCCATATCCTTTGTTCATATAATTGGGATCAAATACTATTCCTAATGTAGCTTCTTTCTTTAACCTTTTTATATGCTTTATTCCCAAATATCCAATGAGCTTTCCGTATTCATTATATACAGAAAAGTATTTCTTGCTTTTACCAAAGGTCTTTGATTCATACCATTCTACAATTTCTTCTTCATCAACATATGGAAAGTTATAATCTTCTAAAAGGGGATTTTCATGTTTTCCCCAATTCATCATTAAATATACATCTTCTATCCTAAGTGGCAATATAGTGACTCTATTTCCTTTAATGCCCCTTTCTAGTTCCATACACATATTTCCCACCTTTATAGAAACAATACTTCGAGGAAAAACCTCGAAGCATTTATTTACTCTTTTCTAACAATTTTTCACCAAATCCTCTACCATATTCTATGGCCCTTTCAAAAGCTTTATCATAAGGTACAAAATTTACCTTTAGTCCCTCATCATCATATAATTTCAATTTAAGATTTTTCAAATTGTCCTGTATTATCTTTACTCCTTCTCCACTCCAACCATATGAACCAAAAGCTCCTGAAAGTTTTCCCCTATTAGTTATAGGGTTGATTACAGCAAATAGTGAATATATCGGTAGCAGTATGTTTTGATTTATGGTAGTTGAACCAATAATTATACCTGTACTCTTTTCTATTTTTTCTGCCACTTCTCCTAAATCAGCCATCTCTACATCCATTACTTCCACATCAATATCCCCAGCCAATTTTATTCCTTCTGCAATTTTTTCTGTAATTTTTCTTGTATTTCCATAAGCAGATACATAAGGAATAAATACACTGTGTTTAGTTGGTTTATCATCTGCCTTTTTAGCCAAAGTCAAAGAGCGGTCTACATATTTTCGCCAATTAGATCTAAGTATTGGCCCATGTCCTGGACATATAGTATCTATATCAAGTTCACTGATTTTATCAATGGCCTTTATCATATATCCACTAAAAGGCTCTAATATAACTTGAAAATAATAGTCAAAGGCATCATCAAAATTATCTACAAGATCATCATACATTTTTTCATCACAAAAATGACATCCAAAAGAATCGCAAGTAAATAATATTTTTTCTTCTTCAAGATAAGTATACATACTATCTGGCCAATGTAAAAAAGGTGCAGAAATAAATGTCAATGTTTTGTTCCCTAAATCCAAAGTATCTCCATCATTAACTATCATATACTCAAATTCTTCATCTATCATATGTTTTAAAAAGTTTATAGCTGACTTACTTCCTACAACTGTTGCATTTGTTGCTATTTTAAGCAAATGCCTCAAACTTCCCACATGATCAGGTTCGGTATGGTCTACAATAATATATTCTATTTCATCAGGATTTACTACACTTTTTATTTTTTCAATGTATTGATCTTTAAAATTTTCTTTTGCTGTCTCTACTATTGCCTTTTTTTCTGCATCTATAAAATAGGAATTATAAGTAGTACCATACTTTGTCTCCATGACTACATCAAAAGTTATTAAACCTGGATCAAGTATACCTATCCACTTAACTGATTCACTTACTGGTAAAACCTTTTTATTATCCATAACAATCCCTCCCGTTTTTTCGCCATATTATAATTACCCAATTTGCGTCAGTTTAAAATTATTCTCTATATTTTTCTAGATTGACAAATTTAGTGAATTGTCCCATCCACAACAATTCTACTGTACCAGTAGGACCATTTCTATGTTTTGCAATGATTACTTCTCCTACATTCTTTTTATCTGTATCTTGATTGTAGTATTCATCTCTATATAAGAACATAACTATATCTGCATCTTGCTCTATAGCCCCAGACTCCCTCAAATCAGAAAGAATCGGTCTATGATCAGATCTCAATTCTGGAGCACGAGAAAGTTGAGAAAGGGCCAATACAGGGCATTCCATTTCTTTGGCCAAAGCTTTCAATCCCCTTGAAATCGAAGATATTTCTTGCTGTCTACTTTCACTTGGAGAATCAGATTGCATAAGTTGCAGATAGTCTACAACTACTAAATCCAATCCTTTTTCTATCTTCAATTTTCTACATTTTGCCTTCATTTCCATAAGAGAAATACCTGCAGTATCATCAATATATATATCGGTTCCTGAAAGAGGACCCATAGCTTGAACTATTTTTACCCATTCATCTTCATTTAATCTGCCGCTTATTATCTTCTGTAAATCTACATGAGAAACACTGCTGAGCATTCTCTGAACCAATTGTTCTTTTGACATTTCAAGGCTAAATATTGCAACATGAGCATTTCCCTTTAGTGCACTATTTAATGCAATATTTAATCCCAAAGCTGTCTTTCCCATAGAAGGTCTTGCTGCTAATAGTATTAAATCTGATTTTTGAAGGCCTGAAAGTTTTTCATCAATATCTAAAAATCCCGTAGTAAGACCTGTAAGTCCACCTTCATTCATAGACATTTCTTCAATTCTAGAAAAACTATCCAGTAAAACTTCTTTTATTGGTGAAAAACCTTCATTATTTCTGCCTTGAGTTATATCAAATATGTTTTTTTCTGCCCTTTCAATAATACTATTGACTTCTTCAGTATCTTCAAAACTTTTAGCTATTATTTCATCACAAGATTTTATGAGTCTTCTTAAAATAGACTTTTCTTCTACTATATCACAATAGTATTTCACATTGGCTGTAGTAGCCACACTCCCTGAAAGGCTTGTTAAATAGTTAATTCCTCCCACATTTTCTAGAGTTCCTCTTTTTTTTAATTCTTCAGAAAGAGTAATAAGGTCTACTGGTTCATTTCTATTATATAATTCCAAAATAGTCTCATAAATTTCCTTATTTGCTTCCTTATAAAAATCTTCCGGTCTAATAGTTTCAACAGCTGTATTTATAGCTTCTTTGTCAATAATCATAGCTCCCAACACAGACTGCTCTGCTTCAAGACTATGGGGAGGTATTCTCCCTAAAGTTTGAACATCTATTTCAATCACCTCTCTAGTTCTCTTCTACCACTTTCACTCTAAGTTTAGCCACCACTTCTGGATAAATTTTTACTTCTACAATAGTTGTCCCAATAGTTTTTATATTTTCATCAAGAACAATTTTTCTCTTGTCAATCTTAACTTTGTACTGTTTTTGAAGAGCTTCTGCTATATCTTTTGAAGTTATGGAACCAAATAGTCTTCCTCCATCTCCAGCTTTTCCTTTAATTTCAACAATACTTTCATCTAATTTTTTCTTAAGTTCTAAAGCCTTATTGTATTCTTCTTCTTTCTTAATAGCTTCTGATTTCTTTTTTTCTTTAAGCACTTTTAAATTTCCTTCTGTAGCTTCTATGGCAAGGTTCTTTGGAAACAAAAAATTTCTAGCATAACCATCTTTGGCATTAACTAAATCACCTTTTTTACCTAATCCTTTTACATCCCCTAACAATATCACTTTCATTTATCTTCACCTTCCTTTAAATATTCATCTATAGCTTTCTTAAGCATTTCTTCACTTTCATCCATATTCACATTCTCAAGCTGTACACCAGCACTAGTTAAATGTCCTCCTCCACCTAATTTCTCCAATATCAATTGAACAGAAATATCTCCTAAAGATCTGCCACTTATATGAATTTTTCCATCAGTTAAAGCCAATACAAAAGAAGCTGAAACTCCATTTATATTTAAAAGCTCATTGGCAGCTTGAGCTGCAATAAGAATAGAATCTTCTGTTTCCTCTGAAAGTCTTGATATAGCTATTTTGTCATATACAACTTTTGCATTTTTAACTACTTCTGCCTTTAACAAAAAAGTATTATAATCATCTCTAAACAATTGTCTCACAGAAGTAGTATCCGCCCCTGCTCTTTTTAAAAAAGAAGCAGCTTCAAAAGTACGTACTCCTGTTTGAAAAGTAAAGTTTTTAGTATCTACACTTATACCTGCAAGAAGAGCATCCGCTTCAAAGTTTGTCAGTTCCATCTTATCTGACATATAATATAGTATTTCAGTGACCAATTCACAAGTTGATGATGCATAGGGTTCCAAATAAGTAAGTACTGGATCTTCTATAAATTCTGCTCCTCTTCTATGGTGATCTATGAGGACCACTTTATCTATTATTTTTAACAATTCTGGAGCTTCTGTAAAACTTGGCTTATGATTGTCAACAACTACCAACAAATTAGATTTACTAGCTTTATTCATAGCTTCCTCAGGTGTCACAATTGAATCCAAAATTTCTGCTTGATCTTTTTTCATTCTATCATAAATATTTTTTATAGATGGATTGGAATCCTTAAGTACTATATATCCCTTTTTATTTCTATTTTTAACAGCCCTTAGTATCCCAATACTTGCACCAAAACAATCCATATCTGCATTTTTGTGCCCCATTATAAACACAACTTCAGACTGATCTATTAGTTGTCTCAATGCATGAGATATAACTCTTGACTTAACTTTATTTCTCTTTTCAACAGCTTTAGTTTTTCCACCATAAAAACTCAATCTATCAATTTTTTTGACAACTGCTTGATCTCCTCCTCTACCCAATGCAATATCTATAGCAGCTTTTGCGTATTCATAGCTCTGATTAGGATTTTTCCCATTTACGCCTACTCCCATACTCAAAGTAATGGGAATTTTGTTTCCCAAATCTATTTCTCGTATTCTATCTAAAATATCAAATTTTTTGCTTTCCAAATACTCTAAATAGGCATTTTCAAAAATTATTATATATTTATCATTTTCATATTTTCTTACAAATCCATTCATGCTTGAAACATAAGAATTAATTTTCTTATCTATTTCTGCAAATACAATAGGTCTATTTACTTCATCAGTATTTCCTTTTACTTCATCATAATTATCCACTTGAGCCACACAAACTATGAGCTTTTCATCGTTATACCTTTCTTTCAATAAAGAAAAGCTAGTATTATCAATCCAATAAAGCATGGCAATTGTATCATTTGAATTTATAGTTTTTTTAGAGTCAACTATATTATAATAGATCTTATAATAACTTTCTTTAAAATTTATTTCAACAAATCCAGTATCTCCCTGAAATATTTCCTCTATTTTCATTCCTGGTACAAGAGCAACTATATTTTTATCTAAAATATCTTTTTCTTCCATCATGCTCAAAAACCTTGTATTGTACCATCTAATATTTCCATCCTTGCCTATCATAGTTAGAGGTATAGGCATATTGAAAATAGCTTCTTTGGTCACAGAATCAAATTCTTCTGCTAGACCTTCAATATATCTTGTCCATTCTTCTTTTTTCACATGAGTATTCTTCCAATAATAATAAATAAGATATATTAGTACAAGTACACCAACAAAACCTATTATTGGATTATAAAAAAACAATACAATTACAAATATAGCTATTATCCACAGATATATTTTATCATTTGGTGCAATAAATCTGGAATATTTATTTTCTTTCATTTTTATCCTCCTAAAGGATTTATATTTCCTTTTTAATTCCTCTAAAATTAAATATAATATCTAAAAATCCAACCATAGAAATAATTGCACTTAAAGGAAAACTCAATATCAAAAGTACTATAAAAATTACTTTGCCAACTTGATTTAATCTACTTTTATTTATCAAGAAAATCAAAACAGCTAAACCTTGTAAGAAAAAAGCAAAGGAGATTAAGGCACTTACATTGATAAATATTGTCTCATAATAAAATACTTTTAACTGTTTTAACAAAAATACTCCAAGATAAATAACTATAACTCCTAAAATAAAATTGCTTGGCAATTTGAAATAAGAAAATCTAGGTACAAATACTATACCATATCTCAACTTCCTCAAAATAAATATCGACAATATAGAATTTAAATATGCTGTCAGCAATGAAAAAATTATTACAGCAGAAGGTATGACTAAAACCATATATTCATACGCATTTTCCAAAATATCTTTAGTTTGATACATCTCATAATTGGAAAGCCCTGTTTCTTTCAGCATATCCAATTGAGTTTTTAGTACTAAAGAAAATGATTTTTCAATTTGATCTATAAAACTTATGTTGAAAAACCTTTTAACTAGAACTATAGCTATAACATAAGAAACAAGAGAGGTGATTGTTGAATATAAAATAAGTTCCTGAGATTTTCCCCTCTTTTTTATCACATAATTTATTACAATACTTAAAGGCACAAAAGCAATAAATATAAAAAACGCAGTATATTTATCTACAACTAAACCTACAACAAGAATAGATATTAAAATACTCACTATATTGTATTCTATTCCATGTCTAACCCCCAATATTATAAAAAAAGCTGGAAAAACAATGCTGATTACAGGGACAAAGTTTATACCTAATAGTATATATATTGTACCTAATAGAATCATCAAAAGCGATTTCAAGAAAGCTCTTGTCTTTTCATTTTTTAAATTCAAACTTTTCACTCCTATCTTCTTGTATTATAATATTCATGTAGCTCACTTAAATCCCCATACCATTTTTCTACTTGATGCTCTTCTATCAGCCCTAATTTTATTTTATCTTCTACCTTTAAGTCAATACTTTCATAGCTAAGTCCTAATCGTTTACCCAACAAATAGGTAAGCAATATAATATTAGATATTAAATCTAACATATCTTCCTTGGTATTTTTTATTCCACTTTGCAATAATTGAAAAAGACCGGCCACAGAAGAAAGTAATTCACATTTAAGCCATTCCACTATTTTTACATTTTTCATAATATCTATATCTTTACCGTCTCTCATATTTCCTCACCCTTTATATTATTTCTCCAAAAAACTAAAAAACCCTTCTAAAAATAAGTCTTATTAAAATAATACAAGCTATTGAATAGTATGTCAAACCAAAAAACACCTTCAGAAGAAGGTGTTAGGAGTGAAGAAACATAGATTTTGGAAGAAATCTTTTCACTATAATTGCCAAGACTCCTCCAACTAATGCTGTATAAAGCTGTGGAAGTGAAAAAGCCGCTATTATCTTTGGAGGCACTTTTGCAAATAACACCACAATATATCTAACTGAAATAGTCAAAAATGCATATTTTATAAGACTTGCAAATATTATTGCATAAATATCTCCAACCCTTTTAATTCTATTTTTAAAAAAATTAAAGAAAGTTACATAAAGTACATTTCCAATCATTATAAATGGAACTATTGGAAAAAATGGAGTTATTCCAAAAGCAAAAGCTAAAAGTGGTGTCAAACATCCTACTATAATTCCAGAACCTACACTTACTAAATATACACTCATGATAAGTACAAAGTTTATAAGTGGCCCTACCAGAGGCTGCCCTACTCCTCTTAAAGTCATTTGAAGAACTAGCGCTATAGCTAAAAGAATAGCCGTTCTAGTGATGAATTCTGTAGTCATTTTTTTATCCATAATATACCCCCTTTCTATAATATTATTATATACCCTTTTCAAGACATGTATAATAAAAAGAGAGGAAATTCCTCTCTTTTTTTAGTCTGCACTATATGGCAACAATGCTACTTGTCTTGCTCTCTTTATAGCTCTTGTAAGTTGTCTTTGGTGTTTTGCACAGTTTCCTGTAATTCTTCTTGGCAATATTTTGCCTCTTTCTGTGATATATTTTTTAAGTTTATTTATATCTTTGTAATCTATATCTTCAGCTTTGTCTGCACAAAAACTACAAACTCTTTTTCTTGATTTATATCTTTTTTGTACCATTCACTTTCCCTCCTTCTAGAATGGAATATCATCATCATCTACATTGTGAAAACCTTCGATACCTGAAAAATCAGAATTATCAGCATTAAAATCAGAATTCTTGTTATCTCCCCATTCTAAAAATTGAACCCGTTCTGCTACTACTTCTGTCACATACCTTCTAGTACCATCTTTTGCCTCGTAAGACCTTGACTGAAGTCTTCCTTGAATGGCTACAAGCCTTCCCTTAGCCAAATAATTTGCACAATTTTCAGCTTGTTTCCCCCAAACAACGATATTTATAAAATCTGCTGTTGGTTGTCCTTTTGCTTCCATTTCTTGTTTTTTTTCTTTAGGCAATTGTTTATCTACAGCAATACTAAAAGTAGATACAGGGGTTCCATTTACAGGAAGAAACCTAAGCTCCGGGTCTCTGGTAAGCCTACCAATTAAAATAACATTATTCACACATAACACCACCCTTTGCTTTATTCATCTTCTCTGATAATCATATGTCTCATAATACTGTCTGAGATTTTAGATATTCTGTCCATTTCCTTAACAGCTTCTGGTGTTGATTCAAAGTTTAGAATTACATAATAACCTTCAGTGTAATCATTGATTTCATATGCAAGTTTTCTACTTCCCCATTCATCAACATTTGTTATAGTGCCATCTGCTTCGATTATTCCTTTCAATCTGTCAAGGAGAGCATTCCTCTTTTCCTCTTCAAGTTCTGGTACAAAAATAAACACGGCTTCATATTTTCTCATATTTTCACCTCCTTATGGACTAACGGCTCTATTTCCCATAGAGCAAGGATAAACATACTTTATGAATTATATCACTACTCAGTTTATTTTTCAAGGACAATTCAAAAATCCCCTATAAAATTTTATAGGGGATTTAAAAATTTACATCATATCCTTTATAGCTTTTCCAAGTCTCTTTATTCCTTCTACTATTTTTTCTTCACTCATATTAGAATAATTTAATCTAAATGTATTTTCATTGCCACCATTTGGGAAGAAGGAACCTCCCGGTACAAATGCTACATTCTTTTCAAGAGCTTTTACAGCTAATTCCCTTGCATTTATATGTTCAGGAAGTATAACCCAAGTGAAAAGTCCACCTTCTGGATTTGTAAATTTAACTTCAGCTGGGAACTCTTCTTTCATAGTATTTATCATTAAATCTTTTCTCTTCTTGTAAACACTTCTAAGTTTCTCAATATGAGCTTCTATATCATAATCTTCCATAAATCTTGCAACTTGCATTTGTGAAATAGTGCTTGCTTGCAAGTCTGAACCTTGTTTTGCAAGAATGTATTTATTTAGTACTCCTTCTTCTGCACATACCCATCCTAGTCTCAATCCTGGACAGAATATTTTAGAAAAAGTACCTAAAAATATAACTCTTCCTTCTGTGTCATAATGCTTAATTGCAGGCAAAAATTCGCCTTCATATCTAAGCTCTCCATAAGGATTATCTTCTATTATAGCTATATTGTATTGATTTGCCAATTCTACAATTCTCTTTCTTCTTTCTTCCGACCAAGTTCTTCCTGATGGGTTTTGGAAATCTGGTATTACATATACAAATTTTACATTATCATTGTTTTTAAGTATTTCTTCCAAATCTTCCATGACCATTCCATGCTCATCTGTAGGCACTTCGATAAATTTTGGTTCATAGGCTTTAAATGCATTTATTGCTCCTAAGTAGCTAGGACTTTCACACAATACTACATCTCCTGGGTTTACAAAGATTTTTCCAGAAAAATCCAGTCCTTGTTGAGAGCCACTAATAACTAGTATGTTTTCTACCTTTGCATCTACTCCAACTTTTGCCATTCTCTTAGTTATTTGTTCTCTAAGTGGTTTATATCCTTCTGTTGGTCCATATTGTAATGCTTTAGTCCCTTGTTCGTCTAATACTTCTACAGATATTTTCTTCATTTCCTCTACCGGAAACAACTCTGGAGCTGGAAGCCCTCCAGCAAAAGAAATTACCTCTGGCTTTTCAGTAAGTTTCAACAATTCACGAATTTCAGAGGCTTTAATATTGTCCATACGCTTTGCATAATTTAAACCCACAAAAAGCACCCCCTAATTTTTTAAAAACGTTTTCCTAAAAGGTTATACCTAACCCTTATAAATAGTTTACTATTTTATAAGGATTTTGTCTAATATATATTGACTTATATTTAGATAAGTGGTTCTAATGTGGTTATTTAGTAGGATTCATTCTTGTTAAGCTTTATTAACACTTTCCCATTTTTCATCTACTAATATTTTTCTAACTCTTTTTTCAAAATCAATTCGTGGAATCCATATTTGTCTTCCACAGCCTGTACACTTGAGTTTAAAATCCACTCCTGTTCTTAATATCTCCCATTTATTTTCTCCACAGGGATGGGCTTTTTTTAAAGCCACTATATCACCTATATTGTACTTTATAGCCATATTATCTCTCCTTTAGACTTTTTCATTCATAACTATTTTTTTAGGATAAGGTATATCTATATTTTCTTTACGGAAAGCTTCTATAATCTTTTTCCTAATTGTTCTTTCTATTCTCCACTGCTCCATAGGCTCAGTTTTTGCAACAACCATCAATACTATATCATACTCTCCAAGCTTTGATACTCCAAGCACTGTAGGTCCTTCTAATATAGCCTTTTCAGTATTTTTAATTTCCAGCGAAACATCTTCCAATACCTTTAGAGCCCTATCTATATCCTCTTCATAAGAAATACTCACTTCAACTAAGGCTCTCATAGAACCTCTCACTCTGTTTGTAACTACCTCTATTTTATTATTAGGAATTATATAAAGCTCTCCAGAAAATCCCCGAATTTTCGTAACCCTAAGGCCCATTTCCTCTACAATTCCTTCATATTCATCTATCTTTACATAATCTCCTACAGAAAATTGATCCTCAAATAGAATAAAAAATCCTGTCAGTACATCCTTCACAAGTCCTTGAGCTCCAAAACCTATAGCCAATCCTCCTATACCAGCTGTAGCCAGTATAGAAGTAGCTTTTATCCCAAATAGTTCTAAAGAAGGAACTAATGCTATAAAATAAAATACATATTTATTTACATTTTTTAGTATGGTTGCAAGGGTATTTGCCTTCTTCTCATCAATTCCAAATTTAAGTTTTCTTCTTCTTTCTAAGGATCTGTTAATTATAGCATTTACTATCCGAATTCCTAATCTTGCAAGCAAAAATATAATTGCTATTTTAACTAGTTTCCCCAGTATATTTAACTCTTTATTTTCTTTTATAAACACATCTTGCAAAAATTGAAAAACCCCTTGCATACCATTCTCTCCTATTAATTAATCTTTTCTATATGATTTTTTGAATTTATTTTAGACAATTTATATATGCCTTTTATGGCCAATTCATTTTCTACCATAGCTTTTTTCACTTTATCCATATCATCTAAGTTGAAACGTATGGAAAGTCCACAACTAGATGTAATCTCCCTGGGTGTAGGTATGGTTTTAAATTTTAGACCTATATTTTCTAAAGTTTTTTCTCCTTTTATAGCATGATGAGTCGATTCAAAAGTTACAATACCATAATCTTTATATTCCATTATAACATACTCCTATCCTATAATTACAGTCTTTGTAGGATTTTTTAATTTCTCCAAAATACTATACATATTGGTTACGCTTCCCACACTCAATTTATCTTTTATTTCATAGAAATCAAGACAGGTACCACAGGAAAGTATTTCTATTCCTTCCTCTTCCAATTTTTTTAAATCCTCCAATACTGGAGAACCTTCACAAGTCAAATGAACTCCTCCATTATAAAACACCAAAGTAGAAGGATATGGTGTAGACTCTGTAAGCGTGTACATAAAACTCTTTATAAGAATCTTACCCAATTCTTCAGAACCACCACCCATAGTGTCGGAACTAAAAGCAATAGTCATATCCTTAAAAGTATCTGGCACACATACATTTGCTTCTTCGCTTACTTGTCCCTTATTTATATGGATATAATACTCATTTTCACCATTTTTGTCTACGCTATACTCATATCCTGAACTTTTAGCCAATTTTGAAACATTTTCTTTAGCCACTTCATTGTCTACAATAGTAGTCACAATACCTTCACTTATTTCATCAAGAGCTTTTTTAGTCATGATAACTGGTCTTGGACAAGCTTGTCCTCTAGCATCTACTTCTTTTTTCATTTCAATTCCTCCTAATCGTTAAACTAAATATATTATACTAGTTATTTGCCATTTTAAATCAAATTATAGATATAATCTATAATTATTTATATTGTTATAAATATTATCTATAGGATCATGCTAAAACCAGACCAAGAAAAAATATACTTTAATATTTTTAATTCATATATTAAAATATT
Organism: Sporanaerobacter acetigenes DSM 13106; assembly: GCF_900130025.1. NCBI lineage: Bacteria > Bacillati > Bacillota > Tissierellia > Tissierellales > Sporanaerobacteraceae > Sporanaerobacter > Sporanaerobacter acetigenes. The sequence continues at coordinate 304,730 of NZ_FQXR01000004.1, forward strand.
TAATTTTTCGATTAAATATTTTAAGAATACTGTTGACTTTTATTTTTTTCTAGACTAATATATATATAAAGAATGGAAAGTTCTAAATTTTATATAAATAATTAGGCAGGTGATATGATGAACAATGAAGTAATAGGAAAATGTCCCGTATGTGGAAATGAAATGGAAGTAACTAAATTAAGTTGCAATAGCTGTGGAACTAGTATAGAAGGCCATTTTTCATTGTGCAAATTTTGCAAACTTTCAGACGAACAAAAGGATTTTGTAGAAGTATTTATAAAGAACAGAGGAAATATAAAAGAAATAGAAAAAGAACTTGGTATATCCTATCCTACAGTAAGGAACAAACTAGAAAGTGTAATTGAGGCACTAGGTTATAGTCCTAAATACAATGTTCCAAATATAAACAAAAAAGAAATTTTAGAAAAACTTAGCAATGGAGAAATCACTTCCGAAGAAGCTATAAATCTTTTGAAAGGTGAAGAATAGGAGGGTTTTAAATTGAAAGAAGAAAGAATGATGATTTTAACAATGCTTGAAGAAGGAAAAATTTCAAGTGAAGAAGCTCTAAAATTGTTAGAAGCTCTAGATGACAATGATGAGGAAGATTTCATTCCTAAAGAAGATAAAGTAGATGATAAAAAAGTAGATATGGATAAAATGGGGAAAACCATTAAAGAACAAGGCAAAAAGATGGAGCAATTTGGAAATGACATGAGCAACAAAATATCTAATTTATTTGGTGGAATAAAAGAAAAAAGTTCATCCATTAATTTTTTGGGAAACTACGAAACTGTAAATACCACTTTGGAAAAAGACATTTCCCATATAGAAAAACCCAATATTGATATAAAAAGTATAAATGGAAACATCTCTTTAAAACCTTGGGATAAAGAAAGCATACTAGTCAAAGTAGCTTGTAGCTACAAAAAAGGAACAATGGATAAAAATGATACTTTCTATGATTTTTACGAGGAAGATGACAATATAGTATTTAAACCAGCCTATACAAACAATATAGGAATAAAATTAGAAGTTTTAGTTCCTAATAGAGAATATGAGAAAATTATTTTAAATACATCTAATGATAAAATTGAAATAAAGGACCTAAATGTAGACAATTTAATTTGTGATACTACAAATGCATCTATAGCTGTAAGCGGTCTAAACGGAAACAATATAAAATTGGTCACTAAGAATGGTAAAATCTCACTAGAAAATATAAATTCTCCTATAATAATGGCCAATAGCACAAATTCCAGTGTAAGTTTAGATAAAATAAGAAGTGAAAAAATATTTGTATACACTAAAAATGGAAGAATATACTTAAAAGATATAGAATCTGACTCTATAGAAGGAATTACTTCTAATGCAAGCATTGAGGTTAAAAATCCAATAGGAAAAAATGTAAAATTAGTAACATCTAATGGAAAAATAATATGTGACGAGTTTTCTGCAAAAGATATGGAAAAATTGGAACTTACTACTTCCAATGCTTCAATAAATACTCATTTTAATGAATTCGACAATATACTTTATTTTGACTTTGAAACATCCCTTGGAAATATAAATTTAGAAATACCAAATCTTGTATACAAAGTAAATCAGCAAAACAAATTGGGAACTAGAAAGATAATAGCTCATAGCATTGAGTACGAAGAAGAAGAACCACATTTCAAATTTATAGCCTCAACTTCAAATGGTTCTATAAGAGTTAACTAAGGGGGGATTCTATGAAAAATGATTTTAGAGAAGAAAAAATGCAAATTCTTAAAATGGTTGAAGAAGGCAAAATCACTATAGAAGAAGGAGTAAATCTTCTAAATGCACTAGAAACAGAAACAACCCGAAACACAAATAAAAACAATGCAAGATGGTTAAAAATAAGAGTCCATGATCCAGATGAGGATTCTAATGTAAATGTAACTCTACCTATTTCCTTCGTAAATTTAGGAATGAAACTAGCTTATAAGTTTTCGCCTGAATTAAAAGATACTGGGCTCGATGAATCAGATTTTAAAGACATATACGAAGCAATAAAAAACGGAGCAGAAGGAAAAATTGTAGATATCAAAGGAGAAGATGGAGAAACAGTTGAAATAACCGTAGAATAAGTCCCGCCAATAGCGGGACTTTTATTTATTTAATTTATTCATATTATACACTATTCTTATTCCTATAATTACCAAAAGAATAGGCCATAGATAAGAAATAAACTTCCAGAACTTAAATTGTACTACAGTCTTTGAAGAAAGTAAAAACAACAAAGATAGTACAATCATTATGATAGATAAAGTTCTTGGCCAAGTAACACCATATTTTCTATAATCTACACCATATATAATATAAAATGCCAATGCTAAAAACAAGAAAAGTACCCAAAACGTATCTCCATAATACAATTCATCAATAAGAGTATATGTACCTATAGCTGGAAGAATACATCCAAATACAAGATATCCTTTAGTTCTGTATTTGGAATACATAAATAGCGAAATAATTCCAATAATCCACAAGAACACAAACCCCTTAATATTTACATTTGTAAAAGTATAATCATCTATCAAGGAAACTATAGCTATGGCTAACAAAACTAATCCTGATGCCAAATAACCCATTTGCCTTTTATAAATATACGCTCCAAGAAATGCTATAGCTAGTATCAAAAGAACCCAATTAAATGTAAGAACATTTAAATTTAAAAGAAAGAACATCACCCCTATAAATATTAAAATAATCCCTAAAGTATAATCCTTCCTTTCCATACTCTACCTCCTCTTAGATATAATTTTTTATTTTAAATAAGTCAAATTTTAAGCTAGTGTTGCTGAAATAAGTAAACAACAAGGAATTTTCTATTGCCTTTGAAATAAATCCTTGAGGAAATATAATTTGAATAGGCGAGAGCAGTGCAAGCACTATGTATATTACAAGTATTCCCTTTATTGCTCCAAATAAAAATCCCCCTATTCTATTTAATTGCTTTAATATCGGCGCTTTAAATAAAAACGACAATAGTTTTTCCAAAAGACCTAAAAGCCATCTAAATACAAAATAAGTAATCAAAATGCATAAAATATTGATTAAAACATTTATCATTCCACTAGATAGTAGTTGAGGCAAAAAATTTGCATCATTCTTGATTTTCCTATAAAAAATAGCTTTAAAAAGTCCTATAATCACAGCTTTAAATCCATTATACAACACTTCAGTATTAATTATATACCCATATACAACATCATAATACATTTTTGTCAAATAAATCGACAGCAAAATTTTTATTAATCCAAATATGGACTTTACTAATCCTTGACTAGTATCTTTTACAATATTCAATACTAATATAAGTATAATTAAAAAATCTATCCAATTCATATCTCCCACCATTTTCTATTGTTTTTCTATTGTCTTCATTAAATAAGTCTTTTCAGCTGTAACAAGCATTATATTTGAATTGTCTATAATCACTTTCTCACCATCTTCAATATTATAATTTAAAATTTCTTTTCCTTTCTTAAATCCTAATACATTTTTATCCCCTACCAATATAAGCATTCCGTTGTATGAATATATTTTTTTATAATCACCATCTAAAGCCATTTCTTCTTGAATTTCCCCACTATCATCAAAAATTTTTAAGCTTTTCCCTCCAAGAACATATATATTCATTTTTTCGCCATTATCCACATATATATCTTTTAAATTTTCTATCTTTTGATTCCATACCACAGTTTGACTATTTATTTTGTAAATAGCCTTATCTGTCATGGCTATGACAATATCTTTATCTATGAATTTAAGGAAAGTAACTATTTCATCATTAAATCCTACATTTGACAATATATCTCCTTTTGTATTGTAGAAAGATAAATTAGACTGAATGTTTCCATTTGCAGCTCTCAAAGAAGATATAACTACTTTTGATTTATCCATATTAGATTCAAAATTAAGTATCTTCTCTCCTGAAGGAATAGACCCTAATATATTTCCACTATTATCTATGAGAATTAATACTTCTTTGTTTTTATCTTTACATATTGCATATAAAGTTCCTTCTTTTTCTATTATTTTATCAACAGCTATCCCTAATTCTACCTTTTTCGTACTATTCCCATCAAAATCTAAAAAATATAATTCTCCAGTAGTTCCTTGACAAAAATATATAGTTTTTTCTCCTGGAAAAACTAATGGTCTTTCAATATTTAATCCTTTTTCCCATTTATTGGTTCCATCAGCATTCAATGTACTAATAGAATCATCCTTATATTTAACAATAATATCATCATAAGCTCTCACTTTTTCGCCTTCAGAAGTAGGAATTTGCTGAACAATTTCCAAAGTTTTTATAGTATCTTTAGGTATGATTTTATCTTTATATTTGGTAGAAAAAAATACAACTATTGAAAGTATAAATATTAGTATAAATATCTTAAAACCCTTATTTCCCATTTTTCAACCTCCTCATTTATTTAATTCTTCATCTTTTCTAAAATTCCTTTTAAAAATATGTATTAGTTTGCATATTTTTTGTTATATGATATAATAAATGTATCGATACATTTCAAATATGAATGCTTGGAGGCGTAGTATGAACAATAATATAATACTACATTTAAACAGAGACATAAATACACCATTATATATCCAACTATACAATGAACTAAAAGTCCTAATAGAAAACGAAAGTATCCAAAAGGGAGAAAAACTACCTTCAATAAGAAGTTTGGCAAAAAAATTAGATGTTAACAATGTAACCATTGTTAGTGCCTATAAGCTTTTAGAACAAGAAGGATATGTATATTCTAAAAAGGGTAGCGGAACTTATGTAAAAGAAAATACCGAAGACTTGCATTTTGGCTATTTTGAAGATGAAAATATGGAACTTATGACAAATGGAATCCTTTCTATGAGTGAAGACAGCATAAATTTTGCCAGCGTATCTCCTACTCCAGAATTATTTCCTGTAGAAGACTTTAAAAACGTACTCATAGAAGCACTCGATAGGGATAAGGGAAATGCCTTTGTGTACCCTGAAATAAACGGATATGCTCCATTGAGAGAATCTATAAGCCATTTTTTATATGAAAACTATTCTATAGATGTGAGTTCTTCTCAAATTCAGATAATATCCGGTGGACAACAAGGAATAGATTTGATTGCTAAAACTTTGATTCAGCCAGGGGATTATGTGCTCCTTGAAAACCCTACTTATTCAGGAGCTGTAGCAGCTTTTAAATCTAGAGGAGCTAATATTATATCTATCCCCATGGAGGAAGATGGCATAAATCTAGAAGAATTGAAAAAAAACATAAAAACTTATCATCCTAAATTTTTATATGCTATGCCCTGCTATCAAAGTCCTACTACTTATTCATATAGTGATGAAAAAAAATTAGAGATTATAGATTTGGCTTATGAAAACAATTTATATATCATAGAAGATGACTTTTTGTCAGATTTAAGCTATGGAGACAATAGATTGCCCTTAAAATCAATTGATAAATATGATCAGGTAATATATATAAAAAGTTTTTCAAAAATACTCATGCCCGGTCTTCGCATAGGTTTTCTAACTGCTCCTAAAAAACTTTTAAAAGATATTGTTAAGGCAAAACACACTACAGATATTACTTCTTCTGGTTTTATTCAAAGAGCCTTTGATCTGTATTTAAGAAAAGGCTATTGGAAAGACCATATACAAAAAATAAAATTAGATTATAGTGAAAAATATATATTGCTATTATCTCAAATAAAAAAATTAAAATCACATGGCATATCCTTTATAGAACCAAGTGGAGGATTGAGCCTTTGGCTAAAGCTACCAAAGGACATAGACAGTATTGAACTGTACAATGAATGTATGAAAAACAATGTAATAGTAGTACCAGGAAAGATATTTTTTATAGATGAAAAAAGTGAATATACAAATTATATTCGACTTAGCTTTGGTTCTGTGACTAAAGAACAAATAGCAAAAGGCATAGATATTATAGACAGTTCTATTCTAAATTTAAAAGGTGAAAAAAATGAGGATACAAAATATATCCCGCTAGTGTAAAAATCTTATATTTTCCATTTTGCATAAAAATGGTCCGTATTCTTAAGATTTAACATACGGACCATTTGGTGTTTTATAGAGTTTTTCCTCCATCAACACTTAGTACAGTACCCGTTATATAGCTAGCTTCTTCAGAAGCCAAAAATGCATATGCATTAGCTATTTCTTCTGCTTCACCCAATCTTCCTAATGGAGTGCTTTCTTCCATTCCTTTAAGTACATTTTCAGGCATACCTGCAGTCATAGGAGTACGAATAAATCCTGGAGCTACAGCATTTACTCTAATTCCCTTTCTACCTAATTCTTTTGCCCAAGTTTTAGTCATACCTACTACTCCAAATTTAGCAGCTGCATAATTAGTTTGACCAAAATTTCCATACAATGCAACTACACTAGCTGCATTTAAAATAACACCACTTTTTTGTTCAATCATCTGCAACGCAGCAACTTGTCCACAATTAAATACTCCCTTTAAATTTATATTTATAACTGCATCCCATTGTTCTTCTGTCATCTTCTTTAAAGTTGAATCTTTTGTTATTCCTGCATTATTCACAAGAACATCTAACTTTCCAAATTCTTTAACAGTTTTTTCAACTACTTCTTCTATTTCAGATCTATTAGTTACATCCATTTTATATCCTCTTGCAACTCCACCTATTTGCTCTATTTCTTTTACAGTTTCATTTATACCATCTACATTTACATCAACTACAACAACCTTTGCTCCTTCTTGTGCAAATTTAATTGATGTTGCTCTTCCTATACCGCTACCTGCTCCTGTAATAATAGCTACTTTACCTTCTAGCCTCATTTCTAATTCCTCCTTAAATTTATATTACTTGACTAATATCAAGCTATATTCCCTTCTATATATAGAATGTTGCAAATTCTATGCCATATTTTATATTTGAAAAGATAGTCTTTTTAACAAATTCTATAGAAAAGAGGCTGCAACATTTGTAAATATATACAACAGTTGTATCATATAAATACATTGATTTTAAAAAAGAAAAACCTGACTTAAAAGTCAGGTAAAAATTAAATGAGGTGTATGTCACTTTCTATCATAATAAAAATTATTCAAAAACGAATTTTGAAATCTTTTCTACCACCAAATCTTCATTGTCATAGTGAGGTGTATGACTACAATTTGGCAATATTTCCAACAAAGCATTTTCTCCAATTTCATTTTTAGTAAATTCAGCCATTGGAATTGGACATACGAGATCTTTATCTCCTGCAAAAATAAGTACAGGTATATATATATTGTCTATTTCTCCTGATCCATCTACAGCTCCATTATTTATATGTGAAATATTAAAAATATGCGCTGCCCATGCTGCATCCTTTAAATTTCTTGTCATTAAGATATCATCAATCAAAGCCTCATACTCAGCTTCTTCTGGAGTATTTACATTTAGCACTAGCATATCCCAAAGTTGCCTCATTAAATCTCTATTTCTCGTTTCAAGTCCATCTATCATAGGCTTTAATTGCATTGAATCTTTCAACAAATTTTCCTTATTGTCATAATATTCTTCCAAGAACTCTCCATTAGGTCCTTGTTTTCTATAAGGATATCCTGAACAAGGTACTGATTCAAACAATATAAGTTTCTTTGCATATCTTGGATTATCTATGACAAATTGCTGACTCACTCCACCACCCATCGACCATCCTAGTAAAGTAAAATCTTTTATTCCCATTTCATCACAAAATAGTCTTAAATCATTTGACCAGTCCTTAAAGGTTTCAATTGGATTGTTGTAAGAAGAAAGACCTGCTCCCCTCATGTCTATGGCTATAACTCTGAATTTTTCAGAAAGTCTTTCTAAAAGTGTTCCCCAATGTCTAGAAGATACTAAATTTCCATGAACTAAAACCAATGTTTCGCTACCACTTCCACCAATTCTAAAAGCTATTTCTTCTCCATTTGGAATGGCAACCTTTTTTAAGTTTATTTTCCCCATAAAAACCCTCCTTTTTAATCACCAAATCATCAATTCATCGGCCTTCTTTTGTATTTCTTCTCTAAATTTAGGATGAGCTATAGCTATAAGGTTTTTTACTCTTTGGCGAATTTCTCTCCCCGTTAATTTTGCAACTCCATATTCAGTTACTACATAATCAACATCGTTTCTTGAAAGAGTAACTGCTGCTCCTTGAGTTAGCATAGGAACTATAGTTGATATAGTATCGTTTTTAACAGTTGAATATAATGCTATAATAGATTTACCTCCAGGGCTCATTCTAGCTCCTATAGCAGTGTCTGCTTGACCACCTGCACCGCTATATTGCCTATGACCTAAGGATTCTGAACAAACTTGTCCAAACAAATCTACTTGTAAAGATGTATTTATCGACACCATTTTTGAATTTTGAGCTATAACATAAGGATCATTGGTATAAGCTCCTCTATGGAATTCTACAGAAGGATTGTCGTCAAGAAAATCATAAAGTCTTCTAGTCCCAAATGCAAATGTAGTCACAGATTTTCCCTTGTGCATTTTTTTATTTTTGTTATTTATTACCCCAGCTTCATACAATTCAAGCATACCTTCAGTAAACATTTCTGTATGAATTCCTAAATCTTTTTTATTCGTCAGTGATTTGGCTACTGCATTTGGAATGCCGCCTATTCCCAATTGAATATTAGAGCCATCGTCAACTAATTCTGCAATATATTGACCTATAAGCATATCTTTTTCATTTGGTTCAACCAACTGAATTTCTGGTACTTGTCTATTACTTTCATAAATATAATCCACATCACTTATATGGACAAAAGTATCTCCATGAGTTCTTGGATAATTTTCATTTACTTCAAATATCACAATATCTGCTTCTTCCATAAATTCTCTTTCATAAGTTAGTGATAAAGACAATGAAAAATATCCATGCTCATCCATTGGAGAAACTGTAGTCATGACAATATGTGGTTTTCTGTATTCCAATCTTTGCTTTGCACAAAGATGAAGATGATTAGGAAGCTGTGAAGCAGTCTTATGTGGATGAGCTTTCCTTGTCAAGGGAGTATAAAACCAAGCTATATTTGTAAAATGTCCAGCCATCTCAGGATTACTTGTAAATTCATAATCTTTCATATCCAAACAAGTTAAAACGTTGACATTCTCCACATTGTCTTTTACTTCGTGAAGTCTATCTAAAAAAGCTATAGGCTCTGCAGGTCCTAGACCTACTACTATATCTGTATCGGATTTAACCATATTCAAAGCATCATCAACCGTAATCAATCTCTTTTTATATTCGTCTTTAAAATTCATTTTAGACCTCCTATATTATTTTTCTACTTTCCCCCATTTTATTGTATTAGCTGCCCAAGCATATCCAATGCCAGCACCAACAGTCACTACTATATCTCCGTCTTTTATTTTCTCTTTTTCTAGAGCTAATTTTAATGACAATATTTGATCTATTTGTCCTACGTGACCATAGTCTCTTAGATAAATAGATTTTGATTTATCTAATCTCAATTGTTCTAACATAAATTTATGTGCTGAATACTTAAAATGAAGTATTGCAAGATATCCTATATCTTCTTGGCTATAACCACTTTTTTCTAGTGAATCTCTTATAACCTTTAAAAAGTTTGGTGTAGATTTTTCATTTAGTCTACTTTTCATTCCATCTACATCAAATACATCAAGAGACTTTTGTGCTATTTGAACATTTTCCTCTGTAACAGGATTTACTGTTCCACCATATCTAACTCCTACATCTCTTGCAAAAGATCCATCTGTAATAATACTAGTTTCCAACAATTCATTTTTGCCATAATTTTTCTTAAGAAGTATTGCTCCTCCACCCGCAGCAAGATTATACATAAAACTTACTCTTGGATTTTTATAGTCAATAAAATCACCATTTCTATATCCACCACAAATAAGTACTGAATTTATATCGTCATTGGTCAACATCATGTCTTTTGCAACTTTCATTGCCATTATATTTGTACAACATCTCTGCTGTATATCAAAAGCAAAAGCATTATATGCTCCAATTTTCTCCTGAATATAAATCGCCGAAGTAATCAATGGATATTCTTTCCATTCCTCGCCAATACATATAATCATATCAATTGATAGAGGATCCACATTGTAGTCCTTAATTAAATTCATTGCAGCTTTATAACCCATCTCTTGAGTTCCATCATTTGGTCCTGGTATTGGCTTTTTATTGATACCAAGTTTCTCTCTTACAGCTTCCTCTGACCAAGTACCTCCTGTTGCTTCACTTATTTCTTTTGCTGTCATAAATGTTTCTGGTATATAAATTCCCAGTCCGGCTATGCCTACATGAGTTCTCATCTTTAATCCCCCTTAGTCTTTTTTTCAATAATATATAGTTGCAAATTATATGCCAATATAAAATCCTTAAAAATAGCAAAAAATAGAGATAAGTTTTCTTAAAACTTATCTCTATTGTAATATTAGTATACAGTTGTTTATTTTTCTTACAAATCTAAAAAAGTCTTCTGATCAATATTGTAATCCTCAATTTTTCTATAAAGAGTTGCTCTAGGTATATTTAATGTCTTTGCTGCTTTACTTTTATTGCCTTTAGAATCTTTCAATACTTCTATAATCACATTTCTTTCTACAGATTCTACAATCTCTTTAAGTCCTTTTTTATCTTCATATTTTTTCTCGAGAGATTTATTTAGAACGTATTTAGGTATATCACTTATACCAATATGAGTTCCATCTGAATTCACACACATTCTTTCAACTACATTTCTAATTTCTCTCACATTTCCATGCCAATCATATTCTTTAAGCCTTTTCATAACAATATCTGGTATCTTTCTGTATATACCTGTTTCTTGATAAAACTCTATTAAGAACTTATTGATGAGTATCTGTATATCCTCTCTTCTCTTTCTTATTGGAGGTATTTCTAATGTCAAAACATTTAACCTATAGTATAAATCTTCTCTAAAAGTTCCCTTTTCCACCATATCTTCTAGATTTCTATTGGTAGCACATATAATCCTCACATCTATTGGTATGGGATTTTTGCCTCCAATCCTTATAACTTCTTTTTCCTGCAATACTCTCAAAAGCTTTACTTGCATATGATAGGGCATATCTCCAATTTCATCTAAAAATATACTTCCACCATTAGCTAATTCAAATTTACCAATATTTCCACCTTTTTTTGCTCCTGTAAAAGTGCCTTCTTCATACCCAAATAATTCTGATTCAAGTAAACTTTCTGGTATTGCAGAACAATTTATAGTTACAAAAGGTCCTTTACTTCTGCTACTTTCATTGTGAATAGAATGGGCAAACAATTCTTTCCCTACGCCACTCTCTCCAAGAATCATAACATTAGAATTTACTTTTGCAATTTTCTTTACTTTTTCCTTGCAATTGTTAATTTCTTTAGAAACCCCATATATATCCGACAATCTATACTTTGTTGTGTTTATCTTGGCTATTTCATTTTTATATAGTTTTAATTCTTTATCTAACTTTTCATACTTTTCAGCTAATTCTTTAACTTCCTCTATATCATGAAACAAGAGCATACCAAATCCGCCTATAACATTTCCTTCTTCATCAAATATTGGTATTCTATGTACTATAGCTTGTCTCCCATTAGGGAAAACATGTCTTTCTGCAATATTAGCTCTTTTGGTCTTAAGTGTTTCTAAAAACTTTGAAGTGGGGTTTACATCTGTCACCAATCTTCCTTTAACTTCATCTTGCCTCAAGTTCAGAAAATCTAGAAAGGCTTCATTCATGTATATAATCTTTCCATCCCAATCTAAAAAATCAACAGCTATCGGAAGATTGTCAAACACATCATGACAAAAATGTTCAAATTCTTTACTTTGCATAAAAGAAGCCATACTCATCATCCCATTCATTATTTATTTTATATATTATATCATTGATTTAACTAAAAACAAAGGGAGCTACAAGCTCCCTTAATTTTTGAAAATAAAATTATAAAAATAATCACCAATGACTATTTTATTTTTATATCAAATTGCGTAGTGCTTATAAATCCCATGACTAAGGACATGAATTCATAAGGCTTTTCATACATTGAAGCATGGCCTGCATCTTTTATTAAAACCCATTTAGAATTAGGAATACCTTTGTATAGTACTTCTTGATACTTAAGAGGTGTTACAGTATCAAGTTCAGAACTTATAATTAGTGTAGGCACCTTTATTTTTTGAAGTCTTTCAGTAGTATTTAAATTGTGTGCACTTTTAGCTGCTCTTCTAAAACCTTCATACCATTCTTCATCAAATATTTTCCCAAACTGTATCTCTCTTTCCTTTAGCCATTCATAATTTTCTTCATAAAATTTATAAGAATATATTCCTGGCATAGTAGAACTAAAAAATACTGATGCATCATGGGTTGTGGCAGCATAATCCCAAGACCTTTCTAAATCTTGCATAGATCTATCAGTATAGCTTGTTGTATTGGATAATATAAGAGATTTGACCATATCTTGATACTTTAATGCAAACAATTGAGCAACTTCGCCACCATAAGATACGCCAAATAAATGCACTTTATGATAATTTAACTTTTCCAAAAGTTCCTTAAGCATTTCTACGTGTAAGTCCTGTGTATACTCATCATCTGCTTTATCTGAACGTCCCTGATCTAAAAGATCTACCAACAACATCTTATGTTGACTAGAAAAAGCTTTTATAAATGGTGCCCAACTAGCGGTACTCATCATTATTCCATTTAAAAATACGACAACTTCTCCTTTTCCATGTTCCTCATAGTATATTTTCTTATCCATAACTTCTAGATAAGGCATATAAATTCATCTCCTCCACATTTATTAATCATCTAATCCCATAAAGTCTGTAACAGTTTCATATCTTGGACCATTAGAATCATAAACAGCTTTCATAAAATACATTTTTTCAACACCATTTCTTCTATCAGGTGTATAAGTTATACCTTTAGCTATACCATCGCTCCAGCCATCAAAAGTTTCCATAGCTTGTATAAATCCTTCCCAAGATAAATTGTTTTCTGCTCTCTTTAAGCCTTCAACAAAAGTTTCTGCTGCAACCCAACCTGCAACTCCAAAAGCATTTGGTGTTTCATCTGGATAATATTTTAAGAATGTTTCAATATATTGTTTAGCTGATTCATTATTAGCATCTGTTATATCTGGTACCCAAGCTGTAACAAGAACTCCATTTGCCGCTTCTTTAGCAAGATCTAACATAGTTACATCTGCATTTATATAGGATGTCATAAACTGACTTTCAAGTCCCTGTTTTTTAGCTTCTAGAAGTATCCCTGGAACAGCTTTTTGATATCCAAGTACTATAACAACATCTGGATTTTGTGCTTTAGCCTTTTGTATATGAGCCGAGAAATCTACATCTTCTAAATTAAAAGCAATTTCTTCTTTTAAAAGATCTTCCTTTCCTTGCTCTTTAAGATATTCCTTAATTCCTACCATTCCCTCTTTACCTGAATCATCATTTCCATAAATAAGTACTACACTTTTAGCATTTAAATCACTAACTGCATATTTAGCTATTAATGAACCTTCAAAAGTATAGTTTGGTTGTACTGGAAAGTAATTTCCTTTGGCTTGTGCAAAAACACTTACTCCTGTTCCTTGATATATACAAGGTATGTCTATTTCTTGAAAATAATCAAGTGTTCCAAGGCATCCTGGTGTACCTAATTGGCCAACTATAGCAAATACTTTGTCTTTTTCTACAAGCTCTTCTGCTTTTTGAAGTGCTAAATCAGCTTTAAATTCATCATCTTTTGCTACAAGTTCAATTTTTCTTCCATTTATTCCACCTTGCTCATTTATCATATTGAAATAAGCTTCCATGCCATGTAGCATTGGAATTCCTACCATAGCAATAGGTCCTGATGTAGGCCCAATAGTTCCAATCTTAATAGTATCATCTGTAACACCTTGAGCCAATTTAACTTCTTCTACATTTGATTCATCTTTACCTTTATTTTCAGCTGTAGTATCCTTTTCATTGTTTCCACAGCCAGTCAATAAAACTGCTACCATCATTATAGCTAAAAGTATTGATAAAATTCTTTTCTTTTTCATAAAAATCCCCCTTATATTATATAATTTTTTATGCACCTAGATAAGATTTTTTAATATTCTCATTGCTAATAACCTCTTCTTTGGTTCCTGAAATAACTATATTTCCAGTTTCTATTACATAAACATAATCAGCAATTTTAGATGCTTGAAAGGCATTTTGCTCTACCAACAAAATAGTAACTCCCGCCTTATTTATATCTTCTATTATTCCAAATATCTCCTTCACAACTATAGGAGCAAGCCCTAAAGAAGGTTCATCAAGTAAAAAAATCTTTGGATTTGCCATAAGTCCTCTAGCAATAGCAAGCATCTGTTGCTCCCCGCCGCTTAAAGTTCCTGCTACCTGATCCTTTCTTTCTTTCAATTTAGGAAAATAATCATATACTCTCTCATAATCATCATTTATGTTTTTTATATTCTTTCTTCTCCCAAAAGCACCTATTCTTAAATTTTCTTCAACTGAAAACTGCGGAAATATTCTTCTACCTTCTGGGCATTGTACGACTCCTAAAGAAACAATTTCTTCTGGAGAAAGTTTTTTTATACTTTGACCCATAAATTCTATTTCTCCTTCAGTTGCAGGAACTATTCCTGATATTGATTTAAGAGTAGTACTTTTTCCAGCACCATTGGCACCAAGAATAGTCACTATACTTCCCTCTTTTACCTCCAAACTCACCCCCTTTAAAGCTTTCACATAGCCATAATTCACCTTTAGGTCAGATATTTTAAGCACTTTTTATACCTCCTCACCTAGATAAGCCTTTATTACTTCTGAATTAGAGCTTATTTCTTCAGGTGTTCCTTCTGCAATTTTCTTTCCAAAATTAAGCACCATAATTCTATTGCAAATACTCATAACCAAAGACATATCATGTTCTATAAGTAAAATAGTTAAACCAAATTTTTCCTTGACAAATCGAATTTTCTTTGCAAATTCTTTAGTTTCAGTATCATTCATACCAGCAGCAGGCTCATCCAATATTATAAGTTTGGGACCTGATACCAATGCTCTTCCAAGCTCCACCAATTTTTGAACTCCATAAGGAAGATGTCCAGCATAAAAATATGCATAATCCTCTATCTCAAGTATTTTTAAAACTTCCATAGCTCTTTCTATGGCTATTTGCTCTTCTTCTTTTACTTTTTTAGTTCTAATTACACCTTGAAAAATGTTGTAATTTATCTCACTATGCTGACCCACCAATAGATTTTCAAGAACTGTCATGGATTTAAACAATTCCACATTTTGAAAAGTTCTAGCCACTCCTTTTTCTATGATCTGATGAGGTTTAAACTTACTTAAATCATTTCCTAAAAAGCAAATACTCCCTTCATCTAATTTATAAAATTGAGTTATAAGATTAAATATTGTAGTTTTACCTGCTCCATTTGGACCAATAAGACCCATTATTTCTCCTTTTTGAATTTCAAAAGAAACACTATCTACTGCCTTAAGTCCTCCAAAAGAAATCGAAATATTATCTGCCTTCAAAATAGTTTCATTCATTATTGGTCGCCACCTCTCCTTTTTTGTCATTTGAGGAGCCTTTTATCTTTTTAACTATATTGTGATATACCTGTACCAAACCAAAAGGAAAATACATTACAGATAATATCAAAAGAACTCCCGTCAATATAAAGGAAGCATTTTGCACTGGTATATTTTTTAATAGCTGAGGAATTATAGTTATAAAAAGTGCTCCAACAATGGAACCTTCAATAGATGCAATTCCACCTATAACTATCATGGCCAATATATTTAAAGACATAGCCGTATCAAAAGAATTTGGATAAACTTGTTTCATTAAATATGCATAAAGACTTCCTGCTACCCCTGCAAATATTGCACTCAAAACAAAAGCCGTAGTTTTGTACTTGGCAATATCTACACCTATACTACTAGCTGCTATAGAACTATCTCTCATAGCTATTAAAGCCCTACCAGTTTTACTCCTTAAAATATTTTTGGAAATAATTATAGCAAGCAGTATAAATATAAATATCAAATAGTACATACTTACTCTATTGTCAAATGTAAATCCAAATATATGAGCTGGTGGAATATTCCTGATTCCTGAAAATCCTCCAGTGAAAGATTCCCATTCCATAAATATATGTTGAAAAGCTACACCAAATCCTAAAGTAGCTATTGCAAGATAGTTTCCCTCAAGCCTCAATGCAGGAAGACCCAATACGAGTCCTAAGAGTCCATTAACTACACCTGCCAAAAGAACTCCAACTATAAGTGGAGGATTATAATTTATAGCTATATTGGCAGTAATGTATGCTCCAATACCTACAAATGCTGCATGTCCTAAAGATATCTGTCCCCCAAATCCCAATAAAAGATTATAACCAATGGCCACTATCACCCATATCCCGGCTAAATCCAAAAGGGTCATAGTACTTCTTGGCAAATCAAATATTAGAGGAAATGCAATGACTACTATCAAAACGATTAATTTTTTTATATCTATTTTTCCCTTCATAGCTACACCTTCTTCCTATATTCCTTACCAAATATGCCATTTGGCTTAACTACAAGCATAATAACTATAAGTGCAAATACAAAAACCGTTTTCCATTCAAGGGAAGCATATCTACCAAATAGGTTTTCAACTACTCCTAATATAAAGCCCCCCGCCACAGGTCCAAGAAAAGTATTGAACCCTCCTAATACTGCTGAAGAAAAAGACTTTAGATGAACATCGGCCATCATATTTATATCTAAAAAAGTAGTTGGTGCAATAAGCATTCCAGCTATAGCTGACAATATACTACTCATCATCCAAGTTGACATAGTTACTTTATCTATAGATATCCCCATAAGTTTTGCAGCCTCTGGATCCTGTGCCACAGCCCTTATAGCCAATCCTTTCATAGCATATTTGAAATAATAAAATAATACAAACATTATCCCAATAGTTATTAAAATAATTAAAAGGCTGTTTGGATCTATAGAAATACTACCTATTACAATATTGTTTTTATTGAGCATTTTAGGAAAATTTTTCGTCTCAAATCCAAACAAATTCCCAGCAAGCCCATTTAAAATCATTATAAGTCCCAATGTTGCTATCATAGAGCTGATTAAAGGGCTGCCAAACAATGGTCTAATGACTATCCTTTGAACTAGATAACCCATAATAGCTGCAAATATTATTGTTAAGACAAAGGCCAATAAATAAGGCATCCCAAGCTTTGTCATTAAAGTGTAAGCAATAAAAGTATTGAACATAGCCATTTCGCCTTGAGCAAAATTAACTATATCTGAAGTTTTAAATATTAGAACAAGTCCTAGCGCTGCTAGTGCATACAGACTTCCAGTAATAAGACCACTAACTATTACTTGACTCATTAAAGCACCTCCATTGTATTTTTTTAATACATTGTGAATATTTGTTACGTTTTTTTAATTTGTTTTAATGTAATATGCTATCTGATAAAAGTATTTACTCAATTAAAATGCAATTTATATGCCAAAAAAATAAGAACCGTTAGTTCTTATTTACAATAGATATCAATATGAAAATTAATATTACCCCGCCCAGGTACCCAAAAATGGGATACATAGTAGCTACAAGCTCTGAAAAACCTAAGTTGGCTAAAGGTATACTTATGAGACAAAATAAAAATGAAATAAATTTTTTATCTTTTTCCCTTGTAATATTTTCTATGAAACTGTATCCATTGGCAATAGCAGTAGTGAACATAGCAAGCCATAATACAAGACTAAATATATTTACATATTTGCTACTTTCATATTCACAAATTTTAAGCATCGGTATAGCAAAATCATATATTTGTGTATAGAGAATTAACAAGGGTATCAAAATGTGACAACCCAATATTCCTAAAATAATTCCTCCTAGAATTCCTGATTTTATAGCTACATTTTTGTTTGGAATTATAGGCAAAAGTGATGACAATACTACTATCAAAAGTAAGCTATTGAAAGATACATATAAAAAGGAAGATGTAATAAAATTGCCTTTATTTGTTACATCTAATCCTTCCACATTGCTAAATATAAACCCTTCTCTAAATACAACACTAGAACTTAAAAAAACGATTCCTAAAATTAATACAGGTACCAGTATGGAATTGATAAGAGAAAAACCTTTTATACCTGATAAAAAAATTATAAAGCACAAAATAGCCATTGTGCTTATACCTATATTTTTAGATAATCCAAATTGTTCTTCGAATATAGCCCCACTTCCTGCTAGCATTATACAAAATCCAATGAACAATGAAAATAATATTATAGTTTCTACAACAAAACCAAATTTGTACCCAAATACAAAATTTATCATTTCACCAGAACTATTTATATTGTGCTCATATACCCTTGAAAGAATAAATGCTCCTATAAAAGAAAATAAAAACCCGCTTATTATCATTCCCAAAATACCCTTAACTCCATATACTGCAAAAAAATCTATTATTTCTCTCCCTGATGCAAATCCTGCCCCTATGACTGTTCCTATATAGATAGAAGCAATTTTAAAAGTATCTTTGTTCATCCTATCCCTCCTCATGCTAATTCATCATATTAAAAAATAACATGTCCTATGCAAAATACATTTGCATTATTTAAATAGTAGTATATAATGATATTAGATGTTTATCTAAAGTTTATTTAGATAACATTAAGATAACAAGTTTGTTTTTTTACATTAATATTAGATGAATATCTAATATGCATTTTCATATTTATGAAAGGAGTGGTTTTGTGGAAATTTATTTAAACAAAGAAGCAGGAAAAGTCTATGATTTATTTTCAAGTTTGTTTATTACTCTTAATTATGATTATTACCTAAAAGAACTAGAGAAATATTATATGGTAGAAGACAAAAAATTTAAAAACAAAATAAAAGATGTAAGGCAAGCAATAGAACCCGATATTGAAAAGTATAAATGTTTTTTTAAACCAAATCCTTCACTGTTTAGCCCCTTTGTGCCCTTACATAAAATGTGGCAATACAAAACCATCGATAGCTATATAGAATATATGAAAACCCTAGAAGAAAAAGAAATAAAAAAAGAATTGATTTTTCAAATGGAATATTTTGGAGAGCCTTGGAAAGAAGTAAAAGACCCTAAAAAAATAGATCAATTAATAGAAGATGAAAATAAATTTATAAATTTTTTAAATAAGCAGGATTTTTCCAATGAAGACAAATGGAATGTACTATACTATATAAAAAATATTAATAAATATAAAGGAGACTTTATAAATTTAATTGAAAATTATAAAGCTAATTTTGAACTTATTTTTCAAAAGTACCAAAAAGAAATAGATGAATTTTCCTATTATCTTGAAAAAGAAATAGATGAAAAGGGAATTGACATGGAAATTCCTATATATAAATATGTAGATACAGATACAATAAAAACTATATATATTCTTCCATCTCTTTTTAATGAATATAGTATATCTCAAACTGTTATGCAAAATAAAAAAGAAAGTTACATTATATTGGGAAAAAGTATTGATAAAGTTCTTTTCAATAAATATAGAGATGATGCCTTAGATAGAAATATTCTTGTTCTTAAAAACTTAGGAGATCAAAGTAAATATCAATTCTTAAAGTTACTTTCTGAAGGAGAAAAATATGGTCAAGAAATAGCTGATAATCTAGGTATTACTTCTGCTACTATAAACTATCATTCAAATAATCTTATTTGTGCCAATCTCATAGATGTGGATAGGCGAGAAAATAAAACCTATTTTTCTCTAAACAAAGATACTTTGAGAGAAATGATCAGGTTTATTGAAAAAGATTTTGATTTATAATTTTTTTGAGGGGGAAATCAGGATGAAAAAATATCTTTTCAAATCAAAAAGTCTTTTGTTTCTAAACTTATTGTTTGCAATACTTCTTTCTATAATAGAAATAAGTTTTGCTTTTGTTCTTGGAAATATTGTAGATGTCAGTGTCACTAGAAATGGATTGGGATTTAAAAAAGTTTTATATATTGGGATAGTTCTCATGGCTTCTGAAGCTATAATTTCATATTTAGTTAGAATTTTTAGAGGATTGTTCATTAAAAATTCTATGGCTTCACTGAAAAGAGATATATTTGATAATATACTTTTTAAAGATATAGCTTCTTTTAATGCTCAAAACAGTGCCGACTATATTTCAATTATAAATAACGATACAAATCTAATTGAACAAGATTATTTTATAAATATTTTAAATAGTTTTCAATATATATCTCTATTTGTTCTAGGAACTTATTCAATTTTTAAACTAAATATATATATAGCTATTGCAGCATTTGCAATAGGTTTTATACCTATTTTTATACCAATGTTATTTCAAAAAGAAACTGGAAGAAGAAAAAAGGAATACTCTAATAGCTTGAGCAATTTTACTACAAAAATTAAAGACATATTTTCAGGTTTTGAAGTGATCAAAAGCTTTAATATAGAGGAAAAAATAAGAGAAGATTTCAACAGCTCAAATAATGCTGTAGAAAACAAAAAATATAGTTCTTCTAAAATGGAGGCTACTGTCAATTCTCTATCAGAATTTTTTGGTTCCTTGGTATTCTTCGTTCCATTGGGCCTTGGTACTTATCTTGTACTTAAGGGAAATTTCACTGTAGGTGGAATGCTCACATCAGTACAACTTATGAACTATATAGTGAATCCTATACTCAACTATTCCGCTATAGTCAACAAAATTAAGGGCATCAAGCCCATAAATGAAAAAATAGAAAAGATAGTTGAAAAAAATAAAGTCTCTGATAAAGGATTAGAAAAAAATTCTTTAAAGAACTCGATTCAATTTAAAAATTTATCATTTTCATACAATGAAGATAGACAAATACTTCAAAATATAAATTTGAATATAAATAAGGGTGAAAAAGTAGCTATTGTAGGCAGAAGTGGCAGTGGTAAATCTACTTTATTAAAACTTGTCCTAAGATATTATGAAAACTACAATGGAGAAATACTCATAGATAATATAGAAAATAGGAATTTAAAAATTTCATCCACTTATGAACTTATATCTATAATACAGCAGAATGTATTTATGTTTGATGATAGCATAGAAGCCAATATTGCCTTATATGGAGACTATACAGATGATGAAATAAATAAAGCAATAATTAATTCTGGACTTTTAAATTTAATTGAAACTTTGCCTCATGGAAGTAAGTCTAGTGTAGGAGAAAATGGCTCTAATCTTTCAGGTGGAGAAAAGCAGAGAATATCCATAGCTAGAGCTTTAATCAAAAACACTCCTGTACTTCTATTGGATGAAGCTACAGCAAGTCTTGACTCAGAAACTTCTTATGAAATAGAATCTTCAATATTGGATATAGAAGATTTAACTAGTATAGTTGTAACTCATAAATTAAATCAAGAACTATTAAAAAGATACGACAAAATAGTTGTCATGGAAAATGGTAATATCATTGAAGAAGGTAATTTCTATGAATTGATAGACAAAAAAGGATTCTTCTACAATTTATATAATGTGGAAAAGACTGTATAAAATCACAAAACGACATATTAGATATTGTTTCTCATGTAGAAAAGCTTGATCACCAATTTTCAAATTTCGAACTAAACTACAATGATTACATGAATCAAATTCAAAAATATTTTGTAGATACTTATAATAAAGATTCTCATTACAATCGAAAATACGTAGAAAATCCTACGGATTTGAAACAATTTACAGATGAACAACTAAAAGAAGCTAGAAAAGATTTAAAAAATCAAGCTAACATTTTAGTTCAAATATCTAAACCTTACAAAATAGACAATAAAAAATACTATGTATTTACTAAATCTAGTATTGATTTTAAAGATAGTGAAACTGAAGGATTGATTATAACTAGAAAATATATGTTTACTAAAGAAAACAATAGATGGAAGATTGCACAATTAGAACAAGAACTATCTAATGAAAAAATACCTGAAGATAAATTAAAATATACTACAAAAAATAATAAAAAAGTTGAATATGTAAAATCTTTTGATATCAAATAAAAAACATGAAATTTGAAAAAGCCCTACCTCGACCTACGAGATAGAGCTTTTATTTTTATGTAATCTGGCGATGTCCTACTCTCCCAGGGCGTTACCACCCAAGTACCATCGGCAGCTAAAGAGGCTTAACTTCTGTGTTCGGTATGGGAACAGGTGTGACCCTCTTGCTATAATCACCAGGTATAGCCTTTCGGCAATTTTAAATTTTGAAAATACTGCACAGTAAGATAATTGGTCAAGCCCTCGACTTATTAGTATCCCTTAGCTAAGGATATTGCTACCCTTATACCTGGGACCTATCAACCAAGTGGTCTACTTGGAGTCTTACCTTAAAAAGTGGGAAATCTCATCTTG